>PWMM01000026.1 GCA_003558195.1 Syntrophomonadaceae bacterium | reverse complement strand
CAGCTCAAGCATCGTACTGGTATCATAGGGCTTTTCACTCCTGAAATACGCCAACGGATGCACGTGCATATTTCCGCTGATATGAATAAACCCCTGCTCGTCAATGCCCATCGCCACACTGTTGTGAGAGTCCCACATGAGCTTGCTGGGCAGTGTCGTCTTCTGCCAGTGGCGGCTGTTGAGGTCCCGTGACGCCACGGTCATCATTCTGTCGCGGTCATAATAGGCGACGAACTGTCGCCGACCTGCGGTCTGCAACGCAAAATTGACGCGATTGGCAACCCATACCGTATCCACTTCAATTTGCTCGACGATTTCCAGCGTATTCCGGTCAGAGACAGACGCCTGCACGTCAACCACTTGTCCGATACGTATCTTGACCGGGCCGACAAGCCCGGCCACTTCTACCGGAGCGTTGGGGCCGGGGGGGTGAATGGCCCACGTTTTTCGTTGCTCTTCGGGCAATGATGCATCATAGGCCAATCGGTTGCGCCACGTGTTGGTGACTTTAACCTCAATGCGATTGGTCCCTGCCTTGACATACGGCGTGATGTCCATACGGAACGGAGGTGTCCATAAAGCAGCGATTGCCTGGCCATTGACAGAGACTTCCGCGATGTGCGCTACACGCCCCAAGTCAAGCATCACGCTGCTGTCGGCATGCAAGCGGCCCAAGTCAATCTCACTGGAGTAAGTTGCGGTACCGGAGAAAGCCCGCGTCGCCCGATCCTGCAACTCGGACCAAGGTCGGACGGTCGGCAGTTGCACGTGTTCAGGGGTATCCCATCCTGGAGGGAACGATAAGACCCACGGACCGTCCACCGCAAGGGTTCGGGTTCCCTGGACCGTCGCTGAAGCGACTTCGCTGTCGCCGCGGAGGAATCGATACGTGCCGTCCTCCCAGGCGAGAAGCTGACTTCCGCCGTCAAGAAGTTCATACGCAGTAAAGGGATTATCCACCCACGGCTGAACGTCCTCATCATCCTGCACGCCATAAATGGACAAGGGCGCACCCTCGTCCACGTTGGTCAAGTCAGTGGCATCGACCAAGGTCTGCCCGTCACGGGTAATCCCGGTCAATGGCGGTTGGCTCGGTTCATTGTGAAAAACGACAAAGACCGAACCGGCCGCCGGCAGATCCAAGGGGATTACGGTATGCTCGGGAGTCTGGTGATAAAGGACCACGGGTTCAATGGCTCCGGTCAGCGGATCCCAAAGCTCGGGTCGTCCTTGGGCGCGAAAGCGCAGGTTGGCGCTCAGTGGAGCCAAGCGGCCGGCGGAAATAAAGTAGATTTCCTTGTCTTCGGTACGGCGATGAAACCAGGTCGCGGATCCGTTGCCGATCACGTCCGGAGCGATCTCCAAATGCGCTAAAGTGAATTGCAAATCGTGGCCCCAAAGCAGGCGTCCCTGGCCGATACGGCGATCCCCGCGGGGCGCGGTTTGCGTGCCCCACAACTCATGAACCAATGCGGTGAACGCTCGCTCGGCTGCTTGCCCACCACTCAAGGTCGGGGTCTTTAAGGGGGCGCCGCCGATCACGGTAACACCGTCGTGGAGCAACTGGCGCAGCCGGACCAAGGTTTCGGGGGTCATGCGTCGGCAATGGTCTTCCGGCAGCCAGAGGACTTTCCAGGTGGCCCCTTCGGGTATTTGCAGTTTACCGTCCACTACTTCAATACGATTCAGCAGGGCATCCTGGTTGAGGTAATCAAAGCGATAGCCTTGCGGGAAGGGGGCACTTTGCGGCGGTTTGTGATTGAGATCGTCACCGAGGTACCAGAGCACGTCGGCAACAGGTTGGCCTTGTTGAAGGAGAAACTGGGATCGGGCCAGATAAGTGGTGAACAGGGGCATGTGTTTCCACCACGTCTGACCGCGCAGGAATGGTGTCCCGATGCGACTGCCGAAGGACGTCCCGGGGGCTGCGTCCAGGGGTGGATTGTGCGTGTAGGTATGAAAAATGACGTGGTTGACGCCCAGCGTGAAATGGTAATCTGTGAAATACTTGAGCCTGAAGGGATGTTCATTCCACGCCAGGCGGCCATTGGTGTAGGCCTCGACTCCGACGCGTTGCTTGCCATAGATATGAGCGGCAGAAGCAACCGGAGCGAATGGTTTTGCCGCCAATCCGGCGCGGACCGGATTATTGGGAAGCCAGAATTCAGCCATCGGAACGTCCGCCTTACTATAGTATTGGAGGATATCTCCCGGCATCACGTCGCCGACGGCGGTCTCAAAGTAAAGTTCCAAGCCGTGCGCGCGGGCCAGTTCCGCAAAACGGCCATAGTAATTTTGCACCAACAGGTCGTTGATTGTCGCACGCCAGTCCCGCAGGAAGCGCTCACTGGTTAGATGATCGTCAACGACCCAGCCAGCCAACGCCGGTAGCCACTGTCGCAGCGCATAGCCGCGTAAATCCTCGAACTTGCTCTCCATCAAGGGGGTCCACGTCTGGGTACAGGCTTCCCAGCTATCGATTAAGACGCCCCGTAAACGCCCACCCTCGGCTGGTCCGCCGGGGGCCGCTAACCGTCCGATATATCCGGCAAAGTGCTGTTCGATTCCGGAGACGGATAGTTTGTCACACTCAAAGCCCGTCGCTTCCTGTGGTGCCGGTTTATTCTTCTGGCCAGTGTTGACATGGCCGAAGCGCACCACCGTCCAGTCGCCCCTCGGCGCTTGCCAGGAGAGTGTGCCGTCCGGCTTCATCCGGTCGCTGATGTCGATGATGGAATCTTTCCGCACCCAGGCGGCGGGATCCTGCACCAAGCGCGCGCTGCGGTCCATACTGCGTAAGGCGTATCCCGCCTGGCCGCGCCAATCATGGGACCGGGCGGCAGACAGGAAACGGAGATGATTCAGCTCCAGCAGCTTGTCACTCTCAAAGGTGATTCGAAAGCTTTTTGCTTTGCGGTCCGGCAGCGCCAACACCAGCGGCGCCCAGGGTTGGCGATCTTGCCAGCTTCCCCGCGGCACATCACGGCTGATCACTTCCACCCAACGTCCATTCACCTGAGCTTCAACATGAATAGTGGTTGCAGGGTCAAAAAACTGGCGGCGCACAAAAACACTCACTGGCGGAAATTCAATGGCGCGCAAGTTGACTGCTTCCGGGAAACCCACTTCGATCCAAACAGGACGGTCTGCAGTTCCGGGTTCAGGCCTGCCGATCCAAGCCGGGATGCTCGGGGCGCTTAGTTCGATCGTGGCACCCGCCTTGCCAGTGACCAGATCCATCCATGGCCGATCGTTTCGATTGCTGCGTATCGCAGTCGGAATCAAATACGGGTCGGCGTCACCCGCCGGGGTGGGAAAGGCCAGCACGGCCACATCGCGGTAGTCGCGCCAGTCTTCTGTGCTGGGTTGGGGCTGAGCCAGGTGCATGGAAACCTGACCGCCGCCTTCAACGTTATGGCGACTCCAGATCAAATGGCGCATTGCGTTATCCGGCGTGATCCAGGGGCCGCCGGACGTGGCCCACCCCGGACAGTTCTGCATCGTAAAGCGAAGGTCGAGTCGCCGGGTTTCATCAGCCACATGCGATATCATATCGTCCCAGTCCGAACTCAGTGCTTCAATCTGGCGCGTCACGCCGGGCCATTTTCCTCCGCGACCGTGAAAAAGCTGAATACCGTCAATTCCTGCGGCACTGATCGCCTCCAGATCCGCCGTTAAACCCGGCTTGCCGACATTGCCTCCGATCAAATGGAACCATGTTTCAGGACGGTACTCGTTCGGGGGATCGTTGAATTCGGATTGCAATGATCCTGCATGCCCCGCAATACCGATACCACACACAATCATGATCACAAGCCGCTTTGCGATGTTGCTATTCACTTTGAACTCCTGCAAAATAAATGGGTGTAACCAGTCTTCCGCTATGCTGCTTTGCCCCATTTTGCTGCTATTTCCTCCTGATAAGGGTATAGTTTTTGGCAGTTCAGTTCAATGCGATACTGCTGAAAAGACTCCCAGT
>PWMM01000035.1 GCA_003558195.1 Syntrophomonadaceae bacterium | reverse complement strand
TGGTTCTTATGTTTGTTTCGACCGCTGGAATACCTTTTTGGGTACTCAGCAACTCAGGGAAAAGCGAGTTTCCAAGTAATTTATTATATAGTGGTTCAACACCCACTTTAAGCACGTCCCTAAATCCTGAGCCAAGTTTCCCCACTACGCCTTCAACGTTACCTAAGAAACCATCTCCACCGAAACCAAGTCCCTCAAGAACGTTTTTCCCTGCTCCACTAATAGACGGAACGTTGTCTTTAATGAAACCAATTACTATATTCCATATTTCCTGAAGCAGATTAAAAGGAGCGGACACCAACCCCCACGTCTCTGGGTCACTAAGAGTATCCCAAACGTCACGAATGAGGTCGTAGTTACTTTCACCAAACAACCATTCATGAACGTTTTTCAGCACATTCCACGCTTCCGTGAATAAGTTATACGTCGAGTCACCCGCGCCGAACAACCATTCACGAACATTTTTAATTGAATTCCAAATAACTTTGTGTATATTATAAACGTCAACAAGTCCTTTCATTATCCAGTTATACATTGCGTCATTAACTCTGATAAACCAATCCGCCAGGTTTAAAGGAGTTGGTATCATAGGTGGAAGTAACGCTTCCTCCCATTCGTCAAGTACATTCTGTATCTGTTCATCGGTTAAACCAGGAAACGCCCAACCAAAAACCCATTCCTTAAATGCGTCGTCGATTTTTGATTCTGCCTCAAAAGCATGTTTTCCCAGTTCAAGCATATTGAAGAAAAACCTAATTCCTAATACGAGGAAAGTTTTTAGCAGTCCCTCGAGTATCTTCATAGGAACTTCAAGCATGTCACCAATCGCTGTAAGAGGAGCCATTAACGGCGCTAACATACCAGCGCCAAGCAGTCCACCGACCATGCCTCCGCCGACTGCCCCCACATCCAACTCAGGCAGTAACCCTTTCTTTCCGTTTGATTCAGAAAGACCTTTTCCAAGTTCTCCGCCTGACTTCTTCAGTTCCCGCGTTAACTCGCTGGAATCCACCTTGATTGATAGGTTTAGTTTTTCAGTCATTTACTCACCTTTTCTTTTTCCTTGATTCAATCTCCATTTTCTTCGCGTCCGCTTCACTCAGCAACCCAGCGGTTTCAACTAAGTCAAGCGGGAGAGCGTCAACTTCACTCGGCGTATAACCGAACTTCTCCATTAACCGAACCTTCGTTACTTTACTTCCGAGTTCCTGGTTAATTTTCTTGTTAAACACCACGCCCTTCACTATGCTTTTTCTATCTTTTTTTTTAATCCACTTATGTTTGTCAGTTCCTCTATTATTCCCTTGAAGTCAGGAATACTTAGTTTATCTATGTACTGCTCTTGCTTGAGTTCACTCGGTGAAACCACGAGTTTCTTCAGGAGATTAACCGCTACGTCACGCGGTATTTCCCCGTCAGCGAGGTCTCCGTGTTCCTTTATGTATTTGTTGGTTTGTTCACGCATATTGTTAAGAGTCCCGTAATCCATTTTCCGCAGAACCACTTCTGTTCCCGCGTCAAGTTTCTTGCCTGACTCCGTTTCGTTTGTATCCATCTCAAGTTTATACATCTATTCACCTCAGTAACTACTTATTCCGTCCGTAAAGACTAATTCATCGTTCTTCGCGAGTCCTTCCGCTTCAAGTGTTCCTGCTACTACTCCTTCGAGTTCAGGTGGTGTATCGAAACTCAGGACTTTCAGGTTTTTCAGTTCAAGTACAAACCCGTCGTTGGTGTCTCTCTCGGCTTCTATCTTGAAGTTTATTTCCGTGTCTTCCGTCGCGAGTTCAGAGTCACTTAAGTCACTTAAGTCGAATACTGCTGATAGCGAAACGTCTCTGCCTTGTTCATCGGGTTCACGTATGTTGCTTGTTCCTGCTTTTTGCTTTGTTTCAAGGTTTCTCTCTATGGTTATATCGAAACTCGTTATTTCGTCGTCAACAGATACATATCCGCTTCCATCTCCTTTGTCAAGGTAGAATTTACAGTGCTTCCACATGTATGGGTCTGCGTTGCTACTTGTTACTGTCGAGATAGTTGTTGCTGTGTCGTCTACGTCTTGCGCGAACCAGTCGATAGTTGCTTGTAGTTCCTCGTCGTGTCCACCGCTTAGTGAAAACGTTCCGAACTTCGTTCCCGTGTATTTCTTCACGTAGTTGTCTCCGTCGCCCGATGTGTTACCGAGTTCAAGGGTTATGCTCTTGAGTTTATCGTCATACGTCAATACGTGGGTATATGGGTCTGTTCCTGTGGTTGTTGCTTTCCCTATAACGTATTGTAGTATTGCTCCGTGTTGAATGTAGAACGGGAGTGAACCGCTGTATTCATATCGCTCAGGAATTATTGCATAGTAATCTTGCCCTGTGAGTCCTGCTCCCCTTATTTTTCTCTCTATCTTCTGGTCGCTGAACTCGGATTCCTGTACTATACCTATCCATTCCCTGCTTGTTGCTGGGTCTGTTCCGTAGGTTGCTTCTTCTTCGTAGGATATTGTCCATTCGTTGTATTTAGTCATCTTCAGTCACCTCCTTTTTTACTTCGCTGAATCCACGTAGTTCAAGTAGTTTTTCGCCTATTTCTTTCTTCACTACTTTCTCTTCTTGTGGGTTAAACATAAATGTTTTCTTCGTCGCTGGGTGTCTATATAGTTGCCCAACGCTGTTTTCGTTTTTTATCTTCATATTTCGTTAAACCTCCTTATTAGTATTCCTTGTAACTCCACTTGCCTAAGCATAGTGTTGCTGTTTCCTGATTCAAGTTGCCTTTCATCAGTAGGATATAAATAAAGTAAACCTGTTTCTTTTAATTCACTTTGGTTTTTGGTTATGGTCGCCATTACTTCGTGGGAAAGGTGACTCGCTACTTCTTCGGGTGAGTTTTTCTCGCCGTCGTTGTTTACATCGTACTTCGCGTTTCTATCAACAAGTATTGACACGTCGAACCTAAGGTTCTGTATTCTCGCGTTTGTACCAACGCCCAGAGGCGTAAGTGGACTATCGATTAACTCTACGCTTATTCTCGGCATTGTTGCCGTGAGTTTAGGGAAATCGCTGTATATCCAGTTCTTCTGTTTACTACGTCTATAAGAATTAACGTCAATCAATTTACTTCGCAGTAAATCAATTACTTTTCGTTGTACGTCGCTTGGATTCATTATACCCCTCTTGGTCGCTACACCCTCTTGGTGCTGAATAAATTATGGACACACCTGCTTATATGGTTATATCCAGTTCCTTCTTTATTGCTTCGTGTTTTTCTCTTTTGGTTTCGCCTTCTACTTCGTTCCACCAGTCGTCAAACCGCTTTCTTTCGCGTATATATTTTTCTTTATCAAGAATCTTCTTTTTCTTCATCTGGTTTATGAACCTGTGAAACATGTATGCGTATGGGTCGTCGCTATCATATACCAGGCAGAATAGGTCTACTGCTTTCCGTATGCTTTTTGCTTCGCGTCGGCAACCTACTTGAAGAGAATCTATTAACGCGTCCCTGACTTCAGGGGTTGTAGAACGAACCCATCCGTCTGCTTCTCTTTTACTTATTTCTTTCTTCACTTTGCTGTATTCGTATTCAAGTAGTTTATTAATCAGCTTCTTCTTTATGCCCCAAATTGTTTTAACTCCATCTTTATCTCCATGTAGCATTTATCCACCGTACTTCGCTTTTACTTTATCGACCGCTGGACGCAGAAAAGGTTGCTTCGGGTAACTTGGTTTACTTGTGCCGAACTCCACGAACGAAGCGTACTCAACAGGTGTACCTACGTAGGTATCGAACCCAACCTCGAACGTCTGGATACTCGCCCTCAGGCGACCTGTATCAACGGGGCAAAGTAACTTCGCTTCTTTCTCTATCTCAAGCGCTATTCTCTTCTCGAGTTTCTTCAATTCATCCTTCGGAATCATAGAAACCGCCTACGGAGAGGCAACCCCGACTTACCCGTGACGACTGAAGTGGTTGTTCCCCGAGTAGAATTTAGTTTTGCTTCAAGTCGCTTAATTCGGTCACTCACTTTCTGTTGCTTCACGCCGATTAACTCATCGTTCGTTTGGAACATAACTCGCTCAAGAACACCCCTCGTCGCATACAGCAACTCAAGATATTTAAATGCTTCGGGTTCATAAAAAACCTTAATCGCGTAACCATCTATGTATTCATCGAAGTAGTCTTCATCGAATTCAATGACCCCGCTTGACACCGAGTACTGCTCACTCGGAACAACTGAGTCACTATGAACAACCACTACTTTATTGAAACTAATGATGTCTTTAAACTTCAGGGTTAACTTCTTCGTGGGAGACATATATGTCTCGCTGTAATACCGCCCAACGTTTACGGTTAATTCCGTACTCGCTTCCTTCAGGAACTCCGTTAATTCCCCTGAAGTATACGCGTCACCTACACCCTGTATGTTTCGCCTTAAGTCCGCTGTTTCGTTATACATCCTATCCTCCATAATACAAAGGGAGGGGGTTTATACCCCCGTTATTTCTATGTTGGTTCGTCTGTGTCCGCGAAGATTCCGAAAACCGCTGTTGGTTTCGCTATTCCTACTCCGTAACACTTTGCGCCGATTACTTCCGTCGCTATCTTTCCAACTGGTCTTCCGTCCCACGTCTCGATGTCAGTTTGGTCTACGAAATAACCTACTTCCTCTGAGTCAACGAGCATCGCGTCAGGTCCATCGTCGTCAAGGTTGTTTGACACAAATATCCTTAGTGCACCGAACTGCTGGATTTCATATACATTTCCAGTTGTTGTTCCGTATGCTTGCGCTGATTTCATGTCGCTGTCCTTCATGAGGTGGTTCCATTGTGTTGGTGAAATTATTAACCACGTTGGTTCAGCGTATAGTTTTCTGTGTTCTGCTATTGAGTCAATTACCGCGTCGAAACTCATATGGGATGATGTCGTCAGGTAGTTGTAGTTGCTGTTGTCTCCGTAGGTTGCGTCGTCTTTTGTACACGCTTTTCCCATTTCTTCGAGTATGTCTTCATCTACTCCTCTGCTTATTGCTCTACCTATTTGCCCAAGTCTGTGCCCGATTAAGTCAACCGCGCCTTTTCTCAGTAGTTTCTCGCTTATTGTTGTTTTTAGTCCTTTCCAGTCAGGTTCAATGGTTATTTCCGTGTATCCTGTGTCTCTTTCTGTTACTGACCCGTCTGCTGATACGTCGTCCGATGTTAACCTGCTTTCAATAGGTATCTTTATGCTGTCTGCCCCCGCGTACATAGGAAGGTTTATTTGCTTTATGATTCCTTCAGCGATTAACTTTGGTTCGTATGCAAGTTCTATGAAGTCCGCCATTATATCGGTGTATAGGTCGGCGTCGTCGTCAAGGGTCTCTTTCTTAGTGTTTACCGCGTTAATTACATTAGCGTATTTCTCTTTTAGTGACTTCCTCTCGAACTTCTCCATCATTCCCACAACTTCTTTTCCGAGTTGCTGGACTCCTTCTGTCTTATATTTCTTATTCATCTACATAACACCTCCTTTAGTGCTTTTTTAACGTTATCTTCTTCTTTGTTTTCTTTGTTTGGTATTGATTGCTTTGAGTGTGCTTCGAGTTCTTCGGGAGTTATTTTTACTTCCTTTTTCTCTTCCTCTTCCTCTTCGTCTTCCTCGTCTTCGTCTTCTTCTTCTTCGTCTTCTTCTGGTTCTTTACTCGCCTCGAACTTCGCTTCAAGGTTACTTATTCTTTCTTTCATTTCCTGTATTTCTTTTGTTAGTGTCTCTATCTGTTCTTCCTCGTCTTCTGTTTCTTCTTGTTTTTCTTCTTGTGGTTCTTGTTCTTCCTTAATTACTTCATCTTCATCTGCTTCTTTTTTATCTGACATTTGTTTGTCACCTCTTTCTTCAATTAGTTTCTCTATGGTTAAGTTTGTCTGCGGAAATCCTGGTATAGAGCAAACACTTAGTTCATAGAAATCTGTTACGAACACCACGTTGTCCTCGAATTTCTCTTCATCTACTTCTACGCCTATTGACACGTTCCTTATGTCTCCGCGCTTCAGTTTCGTTATTAGTTTTTCTTCGTTTGGGTCGAGGTTTGCTTCGTAGTATAGTCCCTCGTCCTTGAGTTCCACGTTCGTTATGTGTCCAACGGGTAGTTCCCCGTCGTTATGATTCCATAGTAGTGGTCTTCCTATTAGTGTTTCCGCTGTATCCTTCACTGAATCCGCGTCATACTGTACTCCGTTTCTACTTTCTTTCCCGAAAGGTAGAGCAAGTCCTTTCATTGTTACTCCGTTTTCTTCTTCTTTCGTTATTTCGAATGACTCAGTTTGAATCCTTACTTGTTTCATCTGCTCACCTCTTATATCATTTATATATATGCCCTCTTATATGGTTACACCTATACGTCCGCCACAAGAGTACACCTACAATTTGGGTGTGTGTCTCTGACGGGTAGTGTTTCGCCTCTACTGAATTGCTTGAGGTGTAGTGCTTCACAAACTTCGCATACTCTCGCGTCAAGGGTCGCTACCCATAGTACTTTATTTATTCCCGCGTCCTCCATAGCGTCTTCAGTTCCTTTCGCTGATGCTTTAATGATTTCGCTTCTTGCTATTGTTTCCGCTCTATTCTTCTTGAGTCCTTCGAGTTTATCCATTAGTTTGTCCCGCGCTTTCGGTATAGATTCACCTTTTTCGAGTGACTTCGTTAACTCCTTGTCTATTGTTTCTCCTGCGTCACTTGATATATTGCTGAAGTATTCTTTCTGCTTCGCGGTCATGTGTTCAATTCCACGTGGTTCAACGTCACCTATATCTATTTGTTCCCCTTTCTTATCGAAAACTCGGCGCGTTCCTTTCTTATGTGAATCAATGAACAAATCCTTTATTTTTACTGCTATACCTGTATCAAACAAGTTTTTAACCAGTCCTTTTGCTTGGTCTATGTATGACTCAGTTACTTTTGTTTCCCGTAGCGTAGAGAGGTATTGTTTGAGCTCCGAGAAATCTATACCTTCCTCTATTATCTCTGTGTAGTTGGATATGTTTACAGCGACTCCGTAGTACTTTCTTTTATCTATCTTCCGATTAAAAACAAGGTTCTTATTTACTCTTCGTTTTCGCTGTGCTTTCCGTAGAATACCTCGTTGCTGTATTCTCCGCGTGAATCGATCACGCTTCCTGCTGTCCACGTTAAACACCTACTTTTCGCTTTAGTTCCTCACTTAACTCAACTTCGGGTTTCTGCTCAGGTTGAAGTTCCCATTTATACGCGTCCCCGAATTCCTCGTCAGGTTCAATTCCAAGAATTTCCTGGTAGTCACGTAGGCATATTCCACCGTTTTTCCACGCTTCAGCGTAGTCACGTATTTTTTCTTTCTTCGTTGGAAAATCAAATTCCCCGAAAACAAGTTCCACGTCTCTACTGTATCCTTCGTAGTACGCTATTTCATCGAGAACACTTTCAACTTGATGGATCCATGAGTCCCTCTTCGATTGAACCCGTAGGTAGAGAGCGCTCTTTTGGTCGTTCGCAACCGCGTAGTTGGTTACGTCCCCGTGAAGATAGAAACTTGGAACAATGGTGCTTGTTATTCTTCGATTAATTTCCTTTATGTGTTCCTGTATGTTTTCGTGTTTCCCGTTATACCCAAGGTCTGTTTTTTCTACTGCTTTGTTTGTTATGATGTTTTCGTTGTCTTCGCTTGTCGCCATTGCTTCGTCGAAAGCGTCTTTTTCGTCTTTCGTTATTGGTTCTCCGTCAACGTTCTTGATTGTGAGTATGTGTTTCGCTATGCTTTTCCATCTGCTGATGACTGCGAGGTCACGCTGTAGTTCCTCGTATATCTTGTAGTCGTCGTATGCGCTCGCGAAGTCACTTCGACCGTATACAGGTATCTTTGAAACCCCGTTTTTGAAGTGAAGTATTTCTTCTGGTTTAAATACGTCGCCCCGTATGTGTTTCCTGCTTTTTCGGTCAGGGTAGTAATTGATTGTGTGTCCTTTTGTGGCTAACATGTTCTGGAGTATGTACTTCGTTGGTTTGTAGTCTACACCGTAGTCTATGTACATTCTCTCCGATTCAGGTATGGGTATGAAGTTGACGGGTTTTCCTGTTGCTGGGTGTCTTACTACTTCTATGTATCCGTTTCCCGTTATTATGTAGTTTTCTATTGCTTCGCGTAGTGCGGGTTTTAGTTTTGGTAGTATGTGGTGGTTGAAGTAGTGTTCTCCCTGCGGGTCACTTGTTTTGATTGTTACTTTGTTGCCCATCATCATGTCTGTGAACATTTCTACGGACGCTGTGACTTGGGGGAGGTTTCTGTATATTTCGCGGGTTGCTTTCATCTCTTGGTGTGGAGACTTGATTCTTTCCCCGAAGATGTCAGGCATGTCTGCGTAGTTCCCAACGCTGGACCCAATGAAACTTGGGAGTGTCTCCTTCGATAGTTTTTCCTTTGCTGTTGAAATAGAATTACTTAGTTTTTCACGAAGACTCATAGACACCACTTTCTTTATATATATCCCCTCTTATATGGTTACGCCTTCATTATCGTGTTAATCATTTCATCATAGGGTTGTATGTTCCTATGAACAGTTCTTCCCGCTTTTCACCTGAACAACAAAGCATTAAACTGTCCGCGAAGTCAGGTGACTTATCGCTCGGGTCCACAATCTTTATCTTTCCATTGCTCATTAATTCATACTTCATTTTACTTGCTTCACTAAGGAAACCTTGGTCCCGAGGAATTGATATATTTCCCTCTTCAAACAAACCCCGAAGCCGCCAATAATACTGCGATTTCCTATTCAAGAACCTATCTTTCTCCCTCGTCGGTTTTTTCCCAACTTTCACGCCAACCACCCCCTCCACTTTCTCCTTTAGTCTGTCACATACTCCTTTACCAACGCCTATTTCATCAACAAACACCTTCGAAGGATTATACTTCTGAATTTCCTTCAACGCTCTTCCCACGGTCTTCATTGTATCTGCTTTATTCCACTTCACGAACTCAATTACCTTATACTTATTACTTTTCTTCTTCGCCACGCAAAGCACACAATGGTCTCTTCCACCTTCAGCCACATCGAGACCCATAACCACCGCCGGTTTAAGTAACTCAAGTTCTCTCTGAATAGCGTCCTGAAGCCAACTCCACTTAATTAAAGCGTCTTCAGCGTCATCGGGGAACCTCGCCTCATACAGAACCTGAAACTCCATTGGACTCAGTAACTCCTTTTGCTCATCCACGAAACTCTGCGTTATTCTACCTTCTTCTATCCCCACCCCCACTGGAATATGTATATTTTCTACGTCTTGTTTCTTCCAGTATCTCCACATTTGGTTTCTTTTGTGCCACGGGTTTCCTATTTGGATTAGTTTACTGTTTTTGCTGTCTCCGAGCATTCTGCTTATTCTGTTTTTGAATACTTGGTAGGTTATTAGGCAGGATTCGTCGAGTACTACGAGTTCTCCTCCGTGTCCCATTAAGCGTTCTGCGTCTCCTGAGGCGCTTAGGACCCTTAGTTCACATCCGTTCGTGAAGGTTATTCTTTTCTTGTTCACTTCTTTTTTTAAGTGTCTTCCTCCGTAGTCTATTAATTGACGTGGAACTTCGTTAGTGCTTATTATCTCAGCTATATAGTTACGTAGAATACTTGTCTGTTGAAAAGAAGGGCTTAAAAGCATAATAGTCCTACCCTCATTAAGCAAGATATACAACACCACAGCAACAGCAACAGCATAAGTCTTACCATAACGAGTATAAGCAGAAATAACTAAGTCGTTGTTTTCCCAGAGTATATGTTTAACTATATCGCTTTGTTTATCAAGGAGGTCTACGTCCAGAAGTCCTTTAGCAAGTTCTTTGGTTGCTTCTTTGTCTTTTCTTTCGAGGATTTCTGTTAACCAATCCTCTTGACTCATTCTTCCCCATCCTTTAACTCCTTAACTCTTTTCCTTATAGTATCGTAGTCGAGGGAGTTACTCATTTTTATTTCCTCAGGTTGCTTCTCTAACACTCCGAGTTTCTGTAACTGGTTAATCTTCTCTTTCTGTAAACTGGTTAAAGTTCTTAACGCACCTACTTTTCCACCTGAATTATTCTGGTCTTCACAGTCTTGAATAGTTCTCCACAGCTCTTTCTGAACTTCCTCGTAGTTTAACAACATATCTACAAGGAACTCCCCTGCTTCAACATGAGTTTTTTCCTCTATCTCTCTCTTAATAGCTTCTTGATCATTATAAACAGTCTGCCTTGAACAATCCACCATCTTAGCAATACGCGTAGGGCTGGTTATACCTCTCGCTATAATGCTCTTAACCCTATCTCTCCTTTTATCCGTCTTCATCCTACTCGGACGTCCACCTTTACTCATCTTCATCTTCCTCCAACTTCTCCTGAACCACATCACACATATAACTTAACACAGCTGAAATGCTTTTAATGTCCTTAATATCCTTCACTTCGTTTACAATTTCTTTGAATTTACCCCAGTTATCTACGTCAGAAATTAACACTTCATCCACATCACTACGTATATCTTGAACCACTCTTTCAAATTTATCTATCTGAGTAGGCAGAAACATTAAGTTAATCCTATGGAAATCTACTCCAACATCAAAGTTCTCTACCCTATACTCATCACTCGGCATATCTATTTTATCCTCAGAGATATACGCTTCAATCTTCCTGTCCACATCATCTATTTCATCATAAAGACGCTTAATAATTTGGTCGTCATCTTCACCCTGAATACTATTATGAGCAAGTTGCTTAGCAATAACCTCGTCCCTCTCCAAACCAGACACATCAAGCAAGATAGGTATTTCGTTTAACCCTGCTTGACGAGATGCTTTAACCCGGTGGTGACCTGAGATTATTTCTATATCTCCATCCTCTGTTTCATAGCAATAAGGCAAAGACTCCAACTTACCTCTTTTCTTAATGTTCTCTGTTAACTGGTTAAACATATCCCCTGACATCGTTCGAGGATTAATATCCTGTTCCTTCAACTCATCTAAACTAACATACCTTATCTCCATTTCATCATTCAACTCAACTGGTTCTTCGCTCATATCAAATCATCCTCCATTATTCAATCCCCTGTAACGACGTTCACATTCATCGAGATACTCAACAATACACTCCTTATAACTCTTATCATAAAAATCCGTGTAATAATAAATCTTCCAACGACCATCAGGCAACTTCTCCCTATCAGTAATATCCAGTAAACCATTATTCAAATTAACCCTACGGTTCTCCGAAATACACACAGTCTTAACACCAGAGAAATCACTCGTTCCAAAGTTAACTAAGTTCTTAATATCCTGTTTAAATTCACTTGAAGTAATGAACATCATAAGCAACCTACAAATAGATTTCGGCATCTCCGGAGTAATCGGCGAAATACCAAACGTCTCATGAATATAACCTAAGTTATCCTTCAACGCTTGTTTCGGGTCAATCCCAACAACCCCAATCATCTTACCGTCAACTAAAAAAGCACCACAAACATTAGCACTCGTATCCCCCTTCAAGTTCTTCAAGAATAAATTACGGTAATACTCAGCAGTCTTCCTATCAATCTTAACAAAGTTAACGTTCGAGTATTTGTTTAACCAATCCCCCTCAACCTTACGTTCCTCCTGATTCCAAGACCCACTCCAAATAGGAATCTCATCATACTCAAGGTCTTCCTTCCTCCTTTGAACTAAACTAAGGTCTGTTTCAAAGTTACTGTAAAGATATTTATGCATATTAAAACTACGTTTAAGCACGAAAAATTTATCCCAACCAGAGAAATCATATTCATCTAAATCACTATGAATATCAGGCACATTAACCAACATAACCATATCTGCCTCCGAGTCCCTGAAATCATCTAACACACCTTGAGCATCTTCCGGGTGGTTATCAAACTGCTCTATGTCAGGCGAGTTCCAAGAAACCATGCCACCAGTATCAAACTGCTTCGGAAACCCTCCCTTATACCAAGGTGGATTAATATAGATAAACACGTTCTCATCTCTATTTTCTTCAAGAACATCACGAACATCCTTAACCTCATAATGTATTCCACCAAGTTTATCCTTCAAACCACTTATCTTCTCAGACAATTTACCTACGTAAACATCTTTATTCTCAAGGAACTCCTTACGAACATTCTCCATATAGTAATTATTATGCTTAGTCGAGTAATACTTCTGAGCAAACAACACGTTACTAAGACAGTCAACACCTTCATAATCCTGTTCCCATTCATTAGGCAGTTCCACGTTTAACTCATCTATAATATCCTGAGGTTCTTGTCCCCCTATGTATTTACCTATAACCGAGCTAAAAAGCAGTATATCGCTTGTATAAATATCGCTATTATCAAAATGGTTACTGAGAACTTCAGTAGTAGCAAACCTACCACAACAAGGAGCTATAACTTTATCGTATCTATCAGTATCTACCTCGTGAAGAAGCTTCGATAAACCTTGTCTTAAAGGTTTCGCTTCAATTCCCTTATACAACTTTTTCCACATCAACATCTATATACACTCCTACTTTAGAATAGCGCGAGACGGAGTCGAACCGTCGTCACAAGGTCTAAAACCCTGTATGCTTGACCACTACACTATCGCGCCTTAAATACACATCGCAAGACTTCTTTGAATAGGTTTCTCCTGATAAATATGAACTACCTCTGAACCTTCCCTCTCCTTCTTTATCTTATAACTTAACTGCTTTCTATGACAATCGTTAACATCTTTCTCACAACACATTAATATAATGTTTTCAGAAGGCACTTCATTAAAACCAGTTTTAAAATTCCTATCCTGTTTCCAAAGTGGATGCCCCCATTTTCTAACCCAGTTATACTTATCCCCGATCTTTTCCTTAAGAGCAGGTTTACTAAGAAGACCATAAGGTTTCTTCCTAATATCCACTAACTCAGCGTTCTTTTCCTCAACCAATTCCTTAATCTTATCCAACACAACCGGGTTATCTTTATCCCAAGGAACACCAAGTTTACTATAAAGTTTAGCGTATCCTAAAGTGTAAATCTTTGTATTGGAACTCATTTTATTCACCTCTTTTTTATAGTTATATTATTTAAGGTTTCTATGTTTAAAAGGGTTTCGTTTATGTCAAGTAAACGTAAAAAGGTTAAGGAGAGTATTTTAGTTACCTCCCCTTCGTTTTTTCCAGTAGAAATAAGGTATCTGAAGCTTCTCAAATATCTCTGAAGCATTGTCCCCTGTAAGTTCTTCGCATAACCTCTTTGTCTCTACTGCTTTTCTAATATACTCCATCTTTAACTCCTTTTCAGACACTTCTTCATCTACTACCTCAACGTCCCAGTCTCCACCTTTCTTACTTAGGTTTCTCCAACCGTCATCAGTAACAATAAACCCTGCTTTAACCAAGTCCCCGTTCTCCATGTATTCCTTAAACTTTCTATATGTTTCCTGTGCTTTATCCTCTGTCTTATTGAAAGCGCTGTATAGCTGTATATCTCCTTCTCTCTCAAGACTTATCTTAGTCAGGTAACCGTTCGCAACCCGATTCGGCGGGATAACGTCCTTTACCTTAGATTCCAAATACCTCTTTTCATTTCCTTTAACCATTTTATTCAACCTCCTTATATCCTGCTTCTTTAATCAATCGCTCTACTACCTGAGCATAAGTTTCTCCTTTGTTCCCTATCTTCTTTAATTTTTCCCTTGCTTCAACCGTCATGTTTATTACAGTCGTATCCTTACTCATCTTTACACCTCCATTTTAACCATTCTTTAAATTCCCTGTATTCTTTTTCGTTTAAATCTATCTCTTCCTCAGTTATCTTCAGCGTCTTGTTTTTCTCCATGTTTAATCCCCTCCTGTAAACAACGGGGTTATTTGTTCCGCTATTTCCTTTGTTTCACTCGGCACTTCTGCTCGCTCCTTGTTCTCGTACGCGTATATGTTTACTTCTTTCTTCCGTAGGTCTATGTACGCGCTTCGGTCTCCATATTCCTTGTACCATAGTTCCCCGTTTTTCGCGGGAAGATATCCTTTCTCGACTAATATTTTCTCTATTTTTCCATTCATTTATGTCAACTCCATTTTTATTTTTTATTTGAATTCATCTAACCTTGACTGCTTAACACCACCAAGTTCTATTCCGTATTCGTCCAACCGACTATTCATTTACTCGCCTCCTGCTTTTTTTTTCATTTGAACACCTCATCCGTCACTACTTCTTCCTCGCAGTCACTACACCAAACACTATACGTTTCACCTATCTCTTTGTCACCTATTACTTCAGAGTGCCACCGTATTTGTATATTATGCCCAGCGTGTTCCTGAAACAAGTTCATTCTTCCACCTCGATGACCTCTACATCATGGATATCCCCGAAGTCCTTACGAATATACTGTCCTTGTTTCGCTTTCTTCTCCGCTTCCTCCGGACTATCCGCTTCAACTTCCATCAATTCAATTACTTCCCATACTACTTCATACTTCATTTATATCCCTCCTTTCTGAGTAACGCCTGTATTTCTTTCGCCGTTTCAGGAGTCGCTTTAATTTCAATTGTTTCAGCGCCCCATCGAAACGGGTACGTCTTTTGTCTTTTTTCGATGTCTTTATTCATAGTTTCCACTTCCTTCTGTATTCAAATGCTTCTTCTATGAGTCCTTCTTCTATGAGTCCTTCGAGTGTTTCTTCTCTTAGTCGCTGGTCACTCATGCTTAGGTAGTGTCTCCAGGTTTTTCTATTCATTTTATTTCACCCATATATTTATTGTTTCACCGTCTGCAACGTATTCTTCTACAGTATCTACACTTCGAACTTCAAACGCGCCTTTGTCTATTAGTTTGATTGCTTCACCGATATGTTCAGCGTCCACTTCGTATTCTCGGCATATTGTTGTTGTTTGTATTACAATCATTTTTCCACATCCATTATTCTTGGGTGGTTCTTCATCCAATCAAAATCATACTCTCTTTCCGATAGACCAACCAGGATTACTTTGTCGTCGCGAACACCAATGATAACATCTGTATATACCTTGCTGTATTCTCCGCCACCACTTGAAAGATACACCTCTTGTTTGCCGTCGATTTCTTTTAGTTTTAGGTTTTTAATCAAGTTTTTTACATTCATTTTTCCCCCTCCATTATCTGCCTATATGGTCGTGTTCTCTCCACTTCGGTGAGTGCTTCTTTCAGCGTTATTGATTTGTCTATTCT
>PWMM01000326.1 GCA_003558195.1 Syntrophomonadaceae bacterium | reverse complement strand
TATTCCAAAACAGAAATAGACCAATACTTAGATGCCCTGGAAGAGATCATTGAAGAGGCTTATACTACTCCTGAAGTTTTGAAAACAGCCCCCCACAACAGCGCCATTCATCATATTAATGCGCATGAATACTTAGACGATCCGGCCCTGTGGGCGATCACCTGGCGAATGTACAACAAGCGTTTTGAGGGCTATTTTCAACCAAAACAGGAGCAGTCATAAGCGTTGTTTAAGATCGGGCTGATTATAAATCCGGTAGCAGGCCTGGGTGGTCCTTTAGGGTTGAAAGGAACTGATGGTGCAGAAATTTTGAAAGTGGCTCTGGCAAAAGGGGCTTTACCCCGGGCCCCTTCAAGAGCCGCCTCGGTTTTAAAAGCCCTTAAGCATGATCATAACCGGTGTCAGATTATAACCTGCCCGGGACCGATGGGAAGCGATACCGTTAAAGGCTGCGGGCTAAGTTATGAGACGCTTCCCTTA
Organism: Syntrophomonadaceae bacterium; assembly: GCA_003558195.1. Classification (GTDB taxonomy): domain Bacteria; phylum Bacillota; class Dethiobacteria; order DTU022; family DTU022; genus B1SED10-74M. The sequence continues at coordinate 3,531 of PWMM01000326.1, read as the reverse complement.
AAGACCGGGGCAAAAACAACGCCTGGGGACACTTTTAGGGCCGCAAAACTGCTCCATGAGCGTTTCGTTGATCTTTTGCTTTTTGTCGGCGGGGATGGAACGGCCCGGGATATATACTCTGCCGTAGGTGAAGAACAGCTCTGCCTCGGGGTGCCCGCCGGGGTAAAGATGCATTCGCCCGTGTTTGCCCTTTCGCCCCATCACGCGGGTGAAATCGTGCTGGAACTAATCCGGGGTCGCCGGCCCCGCCCCCGGCTGGCGGAAGTTATGGATATTGATGAAGAGGCTTTCAGGTTAGACCAGTTAAGAGCACGCCTTTTTGGCTACTTGAAAGTTCCCGGAGTGCAAAGGGGATTGCAGGTCCTTAAAGCCGGCAGCACAGTTGCAGAAGCTTTTTCACAGCAAGCAATAGCGGCTTATTTTAGTGAGGAAATGGATCCCTCTAAACTTTACTTGATCGGTCCTGGCACCACCACCAGGGCAATACTAGAGGCCCTCGGCCAGGAAGGTACCTTGCTGGGAGTAGATGCCATTAGCAGGGGCCGGGTTGTGGGAAAAGACCTCAGTGAAAAAGGATGCCTGGAGCTGCTCGATGAGGCCGGGGCCGACCGGGCGATGATAGTGGTAACTCCAATCGGCGGCCAGGGGTTTATACTGGGCCGGGGTAACCAGCAGTTGAGCGCTGGTGTAGTGCGTCAGGTCACAAAAAAGCAGATACTGGTGGTTGCTACAGCTGAAAAACTGCAATCATTAAGGGGCGATCCTTTTCGCCTTGATACGGGCAGTCCGGATTTGGACAGGGATTTATGCGGGATCTACCGGGTATTGACCGGTTACAGGGAGACCTCCTTTTACAGGGCCGGTATTTGAAATTAGTCAAAAACAGGGATTATTGTATGCACCGTAGATGTGAAAAGCAGATCTATTTGCTGCCCTACAGGTTGTAAGTTCTGGTATTATCGTGTGCTATTGTAATTGCTAAACTGCATTATAGAAGATCACTTAAGGCGTTTTTGAGAATCAAGGTTTAATCTAGGACGTCTTATGCAAAAAGCTCGCAGTCTGCATCCCTCTATAGGCAGACAATTTTAACTGCCTGGGCTTAAAACACTGGATGCTGCTCTTATAAAACACCGGTTTGAGGACCAAAGCGAGAAAATGCCTGCCAGGATTTTGGCACTTTGCTGCTTTATCTAACAGCACCCCGGGCTACAATGGGCCAGGTTGTTTCCAGGCAGTTATTCCGGATCACATAAAACGTGTCATATAGATTAATCGTAGTGCAGCCGTGTGTTGGATAGAGTTCCAGTTTATCCCCCACTGAGAGCTTAGAGGCATCACTATTTAATTGCAGGGTGCCGTGCTCCTCAGACAGGGAAACTAGCGAGGCGCCGGTAGGGGTTTTAAATACCGGCATACCGAATTCTGCAGTGATTGCTTTTAAGCCAACATCAATGATCGCCAGATTTTTTTCTGGAGTACTGATTACGGTGCTAAGAACAGAGAGCGCTAAGGCAAAGTCGATTCCGGTTTCTTTGTATTTCCAGTCCATGGTGGCGTAGCTACCTACCTGGAGTTCAGTTATCCCATTGTATTCACTGGTAATCTCATGGGTGCCGGTGCCCCCGGCGCTGACAATATCAACAGTAAAACCGTTTTTGGATAACACCTCTTTGGTTTCTAAAAGGGTTTCCATGGCCCGCCTGCACTGGTCCTTTTTATTGTCCACGGGAGTTAAGAAGACCGTATGTCCTTCGTAGCCCATCAATCCTGCCATTTGCAGGTTAGGCAGTTTTTCTATGGCTTGAGCGAGCTTTAAGCTTTCATCGAGCGACCTGGTTCCGCATCTTTTCAGGCCGACATCTCTTTCGATAATTACAGTTATTGCTAGCCCTCTTTTTGCAGCTGCTTTTGATATATCTTGAGCATTTTTAATGCTATCTACAGCGACTAGAACCTTGCTATGCCGGTTTAAAGACACCAGTTTTTCAATTTTTTCTGTTGTAACTAACTGGTTGGCGATTAATACTTCTTTTATCCCACTGTTTACCGCTATTTCTGCTTCAGATACTTTGGCGCAGGTTATGCCAATTGCTCCTTTAACAATCTGTTTATGGGAAAGAGTCGGACATTTATGGGTTTTAAAATGCGGTCTTAAATTGATGTCTTTGCTTTTTGAAAAGGTAGCCATTTTTTCGATATTGGCATCTAAAAGATCAGCGTTGATTAGAAGTGCCGGGGTCTCTAAGTCTGTTACAGGTGAGCCGGTTTTTGCCGAGTAGTTATTGATCATCCTGATTAAGTCTCCTTATTTTTATAGATCAGACCATGACAGGCTAAATGCGCTAAAAAGGCTTATTAAATAGTGTTTGCTGGTAGTCTAATCTATTTTTTTAAAGCAGTCTTACCTGGCTTTTATATTCTTGATTGAGGTACGGTAAATGTCGACCGCCTCCTGCTGGTCGCCGTTAAAAATGATCTGGCCCCGGTTCATTAAAAAGACCCGGGTCCCACAATGATTGTAAAGATGGGCCTTCCAAAAGTCAAATTAAAGCTTGATTTTTTGGTTTTGCAGGGTATGATCTGATTAATAGAAATTTTTTTTGATGAAATATGGCTATTTAGAAGGAAATAGGCTGACGCTCAGATCAGTGCTCTATTTTTATATACTTTTCCTGGAGCGAAAGATTAAGCTTTAGCGGTGTCAGCAGTGGTGGAAAAGGGACGCTTCGAGTGCGATGAAGCAAAACATAAACCGAAGGGAAGAGGAAAGAAGTTTAGAGCTGTCCATACGGTAGAGTGGGCTCTGCTTCACACCGTAATTTTTCGCTATATAGCGAGTTACAAGACGTTAAAAGGGATTTTAGAGTGCTAAAGGGCAGGCTTTAGGGCCACTGAAGTTAAAAAGTTTTCTGGAAATCTGGATGGAAATGGTGAGCTTCTGCTTGGGAGGGGGAATCCTAGAAAATGAGGGCAGATGAAGAAAGAGCAGCAGAATTAAAGGCAAAAGATCCGGGTAATGATCCGCTTATTACTAAAAAAGGACTTTTAGCAAAGGAAAAGGACGGACCTTTTGTAGCGGCTAATCGCACCTTGCTCTCTCCGAGGACTAAGGACTACCGCTTTTTTACCGCAATTTTAAATGAACAGGCTGTCCCGTACCTGGTTGATAGCGGAGTGTTACTCGGCCTGATGCGGGAAGGGCGGCTTCTTGTTCAGGAAAAAGATATCGATCTGCAGATGTGGGCTGCAGATGAAAATAAATTGCTCGAACTGTTACCCTTGTTTTGGGATCAGGGTTTCCAGGTGACCATCTGTCTATACAGAGGGCTGGCCTGCCAGTACCGTTTTTTAAAAGAGGGTCAGCTGCCGGTTCATGTTATGCTTTTCAGGCAGGCTGGTGATCTGGCCTGGTGCCCGGCCGGAGAAGGAATCGGACCGCCCTTTCCCAGGGAGTTGACCAAGTACCTCTACCACTATTTTGTGGTGGCCAGGAGAAAACTGCGTGAGCGCCTGATCGTAACAGAAGTT
>PWMM01000124.1 GCA_003558195.1 Syntrophomonadaceae bacterium | reverse complement strand
GGTATTAACCACACGGCCCTCAACCGTGCGCGTCTGCCAATTCCGCCATCCCGACTAAAAATCACTAATTTGCTCTTTTAAGATTATAAGGGTTTATAGTCTAGACGTCAAGATAAGGCAAACATATTAATAGATTTATTAACGAGTTTTTAATGCCCTCTAGCCATCTAAAAAATGGAATATAAAAAGAAGGTTTTACAGGAAGCATAGCGAAAAAGATTTAAATAGCCCGGAAGTCGATAAGCTGGGATAAAGAGACAAAGGGACTGGTCCCTTGTCCCAATAGCCGCATAACAGCTTCCTTTGCGAACACTGCAATGCAATGATGAGGTGATAATAATGAGCAATAATCAAGGCCTGGAAAGAGCCAGACGATACCTGGACCAGTTTAATTTAGGCTTAGAACCATTAGAACATGAAAAAACAACCAAAACCTCAGCAGAAGCTGCAGAAACCTTAAACGTGGAATTGGGACAGATTGCAAAATCAATTCTATTTCGCTGTGGGAATAAATACGGACTTTTTGTAGCGGCAGGCGATATTAAGATCAACGACAAAAAAGTTAGAGCATTACTCGGTGGAGGAAAAACCAAAATAGCCAAACCAGAAGAGGTTATAGAGCTTACTGGCTATCCAGTTGGTGGGGTCTGCCCTTTTGACATCGATGAAAACATACCAATTTTTCTTGATCAATCAATGATGCGCTTTAAGACGGTTTACACTTCAGCCGGCACCCCTCACTCCTTACTCCCCATCTCACCTCTACAGCTCCCACAAGTAACTAAGGGCGAGTTTGTAGATCTTGAAAAAAAGTGATTAGATAGCCATATTTTTTAAAAACTTCATGTAATATAAATACCAATCTAAAAACTCAGTATTATAACCTGGAACATTATTACCTTATTTTAACCTTAAAGTGACATAACTTGGGGCAAGGAGTTTGCCGCCGTGTCACTAAAAAGCCCGGCTTAAGCCTGCTCCTGAGCTAAGGATCTTGATGCAGGGAGTTTATATAATCTGGGACTAAAATCCTGTCCATCTATCCCAACTAGAGCTTGGACCAGAATTGATCAACCTGGCGGGCGGTTTCAGTTTCCGTGCCGCTGTTATCAATAATTACATTTGCATATTTTCTTTTCTCTTCCAGTGGCTTCTGGGCCTTAAGCCTTGCTTCTGCAGCCCTGCGGGTGATTCCATCACGCTGCTGTAAACGTTCAATTTGAACTTCCCGGGGCACATAGACAAGCAGGATCAAGTCAACCATATCCTGCATACCAGCTTCGATGAGCAGCGGAATATCATAGACTAAAACAGCATCGGGATCCTTTACCTTGATCTCTTCTGATAGTTGTAGAAAGCGTTTACCAACCCAGGGATGAACAATCTGGTTTAACTTTTTCAATTTATCCTGATCATTAAAAACAATTTCTGCCAGCCTGACCCGGTTCAGCTGCCCATCTGGTAAAAGAATCGATTTCCCTAACCAGTTTACAATATCTTGCCAGGCCGGACTTCCGGGCTCTACTGCTTCTTTAGCGAGCCGATCGGCATCCAAAAGATAGGCCCCTTTTTCCACAAGCATTGCAGCCACTGTGCTTTTACCCGAAGCAATGCCCCCGGTTAAACCGATGACAAACATTTCAAATCAGATCCTTTACTTTGTTGAATTGAGACGCCTATTTCTGGCAACGAGGGCAATAGTAAGTCCCTCTTCCAGCCACTTTAGTCTTTGCTATAAATGCCCCACAGTGGCAGAGCTCATCTTTACGACCGTATACGGCGAGCCGGTTCTGAAAATCACCCAGGGCTCCTCGTGCATTGCGATAATCACGAAAGGTAGTTCCCCCGTATTTAATCCCATCATCCAGAACTCCAAGAATTGATTGATATAGTTTTTCTGCTTCTGATTCTTTTAGATCCTGAACCCGGCGGTTGGGATCAATACCGCTCCGGTAAAGGCATTCATCGGTATAGATATTACCCAAACCAGCAGCAAAACCCTGGTCTAATAATAGAGCCTTGATCCGGCCGCGTTGCCTCCTGCTGAGCAGTTCCAGGAAATCTTCAAGACATAAATCGTTTAATATGTCAGGACCGATCCGTTTTAAAACCATTTCTTTTAATTCTGCCTCTGTTTCAGTCAGCCATAATCGCCCAAAACGGCGCATGTCTAAGTAATGCAAGGCTGAGCAATCTATAAAGGGTAGTGATACCCGCAGAAAGCGTTTCTCAAAAGCACTATTTTCGACATACAACAAATTGCCGGTCATACGCAAATGGACGGTCAGTATACCGCGATCCAGCTTAATCATCAGGTATTTACCGGTACGGTTTATATTCTTTATTATTCTTCCCGGCAGAGAGGCGGTAAATAAGTCAGGATTGGGATGTCCGATGGTAGAAGGCATGTGGAGCGCTGGCTCTGCAAATACTTTGCCTTTGAGCAGCGGTTCTAATTCACGGCGGATTACTTCAACTTCCGGCAGTTCCGGCATCGTTTTTCTCCTGTTTAAAAATATTTTTTTACAATTGTCTCAGCCTCTGCCCTGTGGCACTGCTGAAGCCTGCATAAAATTTACTGATACGAGAAAATGAGTTGCAAGCCTGGATAATTATAGTGTAATGAAACCACCGAGTGAACGGGCAGGCTTGAAAAAAGACCCGCCTGCAAGTTTAAAATACTTATAAGAGTTGATCCTTAAAAGATCCCTGGATAAATTGCTTTCCCCTTTTCTATTAAATATCAAAACCGTTTCAATTCTTCCCAGTTGGCCCCCAATTTTAAATCTACTTGTAAAGGAACCGAAAGGTTACAGGCCTGCTCCATTTCCCGCTGCACCATGGGAGCAAAAAAGTTTAATTCATCTTCATCGATTTCGAATAATAGTTCATCGTGAATTTGCAACAGCATTGCTGCCTTAAAGCCACCTTCACTGATTATGCTATCAATTCTCAACATGGCCAACTTAATGATGTCAGCTGCAGAGCCCTGAATGGGTGTATTTAAGGCCATACGCTCTGCAAAACTGCGCTGATTAAAATTAGATGAGCTAATCTCCGGCAGGTAGCGCCGGCGGTTATAAATAGTGGTTACATAACCTAACTCCCGGGCCTGTTCAATTATTTCTGCCATGTATTTTTTTACTCCGCTGTAACGATCAAAGTAACTGTCCATATAGGCCTTGGCTTCAGCGCGGGAGATTTTCAGGTTTTGCGCTAAACCATAGTCACTTGAGCCATAGATTATACCAAAATTGACTGCCTTGGCTTTTTCGCGCATGGCAGGGGTAACTTCTTCCAGGGGAATATTATTCACTTCTGATGCAGTGCGCAGGTGAATATCCTGCCCGGTTTTGAAGGCTTCAACCAGTATTGGATCCTGGGAGAGGTGAGCCAGGATTCGCAGTTCTACCTGTGAATAGTCGGCAGCAAAAAGAGTTTTACCCTGCCCGGAGGCGATAAAAGCCTTTCTAATTCGCCTGCCTTCTTCCAGGCGAACGGGAATATTTTGCAGGTTCGGTTCGCTGCTGCTCAGGCGGCCCGTAGCAGTAACAGTCTGGTTAAAGTTGGTATATAGCTTCTTTTCATCTTCGTCAACAAGGTCAATCAAGCCGGAGAGGTACGTCCCTTGCAGCTTGCTTAATTGGCGGTAATGGAGTAGCAGGGCTGCTATTTCATGCTGATAAGCCAGTTCTTCAAGAACCCTGGCATCTGTAGATAAACCGGTTTTTGTTTTACGAATTACCGGCAGCTGGAGCTTATCAAAGAGGATCTTTGAAAGCTGTTGCGGTGAATTAAGGTTAAACTCTTCACCGGCCAGGTTGAAGATTTTTTCTTCCAGTTCAACAAGACGCCTGCTGATTTCAGCAGAGAGGCTCTGCAGATACTCCAGGTCTACAGTTATACCCTGGCGCTCCATACGGCTCAACACTTTAGCCAGGGGCATTTCCAGATCATAAAGCAATTCTGTCAAACCCTGCTCTGAGAGTTCTTGTTTTAAAAGGTCTCGCAAGGTAAATAGTAACCCGGTCCGAACTGCCAGCTCAGG
>PWMM01000275.1 GCA_003558195.1 Syntrophomonadaceae bacterium | reverse complement strand
TAAGGGCTCCTGCTCCAATGGTCTGGACTTCTGCTCCCCCTCTTTCTCTAAGCACTCCTGCCAAAGCACCGGCTACAGAATTGGGATTAGATTTTGCTGAGACTTTTAATACTTCCATTTGCTTTAATCCTCCTTTGCGGATTTGATCACTACTTCTACTTAAAGTAACATTTTCCTGCCTGAATAATAAGAATTATGTGAAACAAGTTTTAGGTTACTTCATATAATCTTTTAATTGTGAGTGCTTTTCCACTACTACTGTCTACTTCCACTTCTACGGCATTAAAAACCTCTCTTCCTTTAGATATTTCGAGTCTATGCGGCAACTGGGTCAAAAACCTTTTCAATGGTCCTTCACGATCAACTCCCAGGATAGAATCATAGAGGCCAACCATTCCTATATCAGTTATATAAGCTGTTTTCCCTGGCAAAATTCTTTCATCGGCAGTTTGTACATGGCTGTGAGTTCCCAGCACCGCACTTACTTTGCTATTTAGGTACCAACCCATGGCCTGCTTTTCTGACGTAGCTTCAGCATGCATATCGATGATCACAACATTGGCTTGACTTTTCAGTTCTGTTAAGCATTTATCAACAGCTCGGAAGGGACAATCTACTGCTTCCATAAAGATTCTTCCTAATAAGTTGATAACAGCTATTTTGATCCCCCTTCTTTCAATTAGTGCCCACCCTCGACCAGGAGTTATATCTGGTGGATAATTTAATGGTCTAATTAAAGATCTTTCCCGGTCTATAAAGTTAAATATTTCTTTATTATCCCAGATATGGTTACCGCCGGTTATTATATCTATACCCATTTCTTTTAAATCGTAAAAGACTTTTTCTGTAATGCCATTTCCTCCGGCAGCGTTTTCACCATTAGCTATAATTAACTCATAGTCATAACTATTAATTAGCCTGGGAAGCACTTTTTCCAGGCATTTTCTACCCGGCTTTCCAACTACATCACCGATGGCCAAAATACGCATTATGTTCGCTCCAATAATGTTTGGTTCAACTATTAATTCAGCTCAACTGTCCAGTTTACTTGAATAATTCTGCTTACTAATCCCTTTAGCCTAGCCAGACAATTTTAGCTTCAACATCCTACTCTAAGCTGCCATTTACGAGTAACGAATAATACCGCCCGCTGGGAAGCTTCGTTACCATAAAGATCACAGTCTGAGCAAATACTTTATTTTAGTAATCCCTGAAAAGCTAAAACAATATAAACTTTCTATATATATTCTTTTATCTAAACCCGGATTCCTGCTCATTAAGAAAGAGTCCGGATAATATTTTTAATTATCCGGACTCTTTCTCTCTTTCTATTGTTTGGCTATTTATTGAGCGTTATTTAGCATAATCAACCGCTCTTGTTTCTCGAATTACAGTAACTTTAATCTGGCCAGGATATTCTAATTCAGATTCCACTTTTTTAACAATTTCCCGGGCCACCTTGATCGATGAATAATCATCGATACGATCTGGTTTAACCATAATTCTGATTTCGCGCCCGGCATGAATAGCATAAGCTTTTTCAACACCGTCAAAGGAGTCAGCAATATTTTCCAATTTTTCAAGGCGTTTAATATAAGCTTCCAGGGTTTCGCGCCTGGCCCCGGGACGGACAGCTGAAATTGCATCTGCCGATTGAATCAGAACAGCTTCTAATGTATTAAAGTCGATATCTCCATGGTGGGCTTCAATAGCATTGATAGTTATCGGAGATTCTTTATACTTCTTGGCTAGTTCCGCACCAATTTCCACATGAGAACCTTCAGTTTCATGATCAATGGCTTTTCCGATATCATGCAGTAAACCAGCCCTTTTAGATATGGTAACATCAAGACCAAGTTCAGCAGCCATAATACCGGCAAGATGTGAAACCTCAATTGAATGCTGCAGTACATTTTGGCCGTAGCTGGTGCGATAACGCAATTTACCAAGCAGGGTTACCAGCTCAGGATGCAAACCATGTACTTTAGTTTCAAATGTTGCACGCTCTCCCTCTTCTTTAATTTGCGCATCAATCTCTTTTCTTGTTTTTTCAACAATCTCTTCAATTCTAGCAGGATGGATCCGACCATCACTGACCAGCTTTTCAAGAGCTATCCTGGCTACTTCCCGCCTAATAGGATCAAATCCAGAAATTATGACTGCTTCGGGAGTGTCATCTATTATTAAATCTATACCAGTCAGTGTTTCAAGAGCTCTAATATTTCGCCCTTCCCGTCCGATTATGCGTCCTTTCATCTCATCATTCGGCAATGAAACGACAGATACGGTAGACTCTGACACATGGTCAGCAGCGCATCTCTGGATAGCCAGGGTTACAATCTCTCTTGCTTTCTTTTCGCCTTCTTCTTTAGCCTGGGTTTCCATATCTTTAACCATCATCATTATCTCGTGATCAATATCATCTCTTACCCTTTGCATCAACAGCTCTTTAGCTTCTTCAGAAGTCATTCCAGAAATTTTCTCCAGCTCAGATAGCTGCTCGAGGTGAAGCTGCTGCAGTTTTTCTTCAGTTTTCCGGTTCTCTTCTTCCTTGTTTCTTAAGCGTTCTTCTTTTTGTTCGACATTACTGATTTTACGATCCAGGCTTTCTTCTTTTTGCAGCAACCGCCGTTCCATTCGTTGCAGCTCAGAGCGCCTCTCTTTACTTTCTTTTTCAATTTCAACCCTTAAACGGTGAGCTTCTTCTTTAGCCTCAAGCTCTTTTTCCCTTTTAAGAGAGTTTGCATGCTGGGTCGCTTCATCCACGATTCTTTTTGCTGCAACTTCTGCAGACGATATTTTAGACTCAGCGATCATTTTACGGATTAAATAGCCGGCTCCCAGGCCAACTAGCAGGGCGGCAATAATTATTAAAATCATTTCGGCCACATTAATCACCTCCATTTCCTTGATTGGGTTAAAATAAAATTGAAATATTCCGTTCCAGTAACTGTCCAGCAATCTTAATGTTAAAATATGGATTATTGATTTAATCAGCTGAACAGCCCCGGCTCAACAGTAATCTTTTCGCCTGGTTTATCTTTAAGAAAACCTCACTTATAAATCTTAAATGAGATCGCCTGCTATCATCTTATTCCACCCCAGGCTTTGCATCACCGGTATTTTAATGCCCTTTTTAAATCGCCACTGTTTCAAATAGTTCAGATAATACTAAGAGATATAGGCTTAAAAAGGCGCCATTAAAAACATAAGCTGTGTCCAGGACACAGCTTAAAGAGAAAGTCCAGAAAAAAGTACAGTTTACCCCTTTTCCTGAAAATAGTGATATGCATTTTTATCTATCCGCAGTGCTTAATGCACCAAGGCTTTCTCAAAAAGTTATGTTCTGAACTATACGGTTAAACAATTCTTAATTTGCTAATACAAGTTTAGCTTTAATAAAATATTATGTCAAGTAGTGTCTAATAGTTTAATAATCATTCGATAAGTTAAAATTTTTAAGTACTTTAATGATCAGATCATCTTGAAAACCGCGCCGCTGCAAAAAACTGGCTTCCCTCCTGAACCATCGTTGTTTATTATCATCAATCTCACTGGTTGCGGCAAAGCCGGACTTTTTAAAGCGACGTCTTATTAGTGCTTTTGCTCGCTCAAAATCTTCTTCGGGATCTAATAGTTCTGATACTTTTTGTTCAATAACCTCTTCCTTTATACCTTTCAAAAACAGTTCATGGCGGATTTTTTTAAAGCCATAACCTTTCGTTTTTTGAGAGGTTATGTAGTCTTCGGCAAACTTTTCATCATTTACATAGTTATATTTTTCCATTTCAGAAAGTATGCGGTGGCTTAGATTGGCTGAAAAACCTTTCTTTTCCAGGTAATCTTTCAATTCTTTTCTACTGCGAGCCCGGTATGATAACAACCGCAAAACCATATCACGTGCTTTTTTTAATGCTTCTGCTTCGTCCAACCGGCTTCAACTCCATTATCATGACTTGTTCTGATTCCGCTCGGACTTTTCTGCCAAATCTTTGTTCTCTCCATTAATATCCTGATTAGTGTTTTTGTCCTTTGAAGATACCATGCCAGGTAAACCAGCCAACTCCCGAACTTTCTGCTCTATTTCCTGCTTGATATGTGGATTATCAATTAAAAAATCTCTTACATTTTCCCGGCCCTGTCCCAATCTTTCATCACCATAAGAGTACCATGCTCCACTTTTTTTAATTACTTCGTGGACCAAGCCTAAATCTATAAGAGATCCTTCCGCCGAAATTCCTTTTCCATAAAGAATGTCAAATTCTGCTACTTTAAAAGGTGGAGCAACTTTATTCTTGACTACTTTTACCCTGGTTCGGTTACCGATAACCTGATCTGATCCCAGCTTAAGGGATTCAATTCTTCTTACCTCCATCCTAACCGATGAGTAAAACTTTAAAGCCCTTCCTCCGGGGGTAACCTCAGGATTACCAAACATAACTCCAACCTTTTCTCGAATTTGATTAATAAATACAGCACTTGTTTTTGATTTACTGATCACACCAGAGAGTTTACGCAACGCCTGTGACATTAGTCGCGCTTGAAGGCCAACATGAGAATCACCCATTTCGCCTTCAATTTCAGCCCTTGGAACCAGGGCGGCTACTGAATCGATTACCAGAACATCAATAGCACCACTGCGAACGAGAGCTTCAGCGATCTCTAACGCTTGTTCACCGGTATCAGGTTGTGAAACTAGCAATTCATCTAAGTTTACACCAAGATTGGTAGCATAGTGCGGGTCTAAAGCATGTTCGGCATCAATGAAAGCTGCAAAACCACCGCGCTTTTGCGCTTCAGCAATAATATGCAATGCTACTGTGGTTTTACCAGAAGATTCCGGGCCATATATTTCGATTACTCTACCCCTGGGTACTCCTCCCACTCCAAGCGCTGAATCTATAGCCAGGCACCCGGTAGGAATGACTGCTACCTCTGCCATGGCATCCTGGCCTAACTTCATAATTGAACCTTTGCCAAACTGTTTTTCTATCTGTAACAGGGCTGATTCTAATGCTTTTTCTTTTTCCAAGTTATAACGAGCCTCCTCAACTGGTCTTTATCTGTTGCATTTAATTCTGGTTAAAGTTCGCTTTTCCTGCTGATATTTTTATAAAAATAGTCAATGACCTGCCTGATCTTTTAATCAAACTATAAGCTGCACTTTAATAGATATTGCCCGGCCCTTATTTATTGTCGCAGGGCAAAAATTGTGTTTCATGACGAATAGTATAAATTGCTCCCCGCGGAGTTAGCTTGCTTTCGTATAAAAGTATCCTGTTAACCGGGTATGGTACTGTTTTAAAAGACTTCGTTTCTTCTAAAAAACGCCTGGTTAAGCTTTCTTTAACGGTGCCACGGGACCGGCCTATGGTTAGATGCGGTGTAAACTTTCTTTTTTCAGCGGTAAAACCGCAGGTAACCATGGAGAGTTCCATGTCAGACGCCAGGGAATTTATGGTTTCTAGACCTTTAATAAGCCCTACCCAGAATACTCGCGCTTTTTTTGGCGAAGGAAATACCCCGCTCTTGCCATAAGCAACTTGAAAACTGTTAACCCTGGAACCAACAAGATCAAGAGCATTTATTATCTCCGGGATCTTTTCTTCCTCAGTTTCTCCTAAAAATTTTAGTGTTAGATGAAGTCCTTCAGGTTTAACCCACCGGATTCCCTCCAGGTAGGCCTTGCTTTTTTCTTGTAATGCAATAATATCTTTCTTTTGTTCAACAGGCAGCTCAAGGGCGATGAACAATCTGGTCAAGCTAAGCAATCCCTCCATTTATAAGCAATATTTACAGTATGTTTCAGAACTACCCATTCAGGTTAAAGTTAGCCTAAAGAATACTGCTGCTTTTTATACTTTAGGGTTCAGCTGAGCTGGCTAAAATCTAAACCTTTTGACTGGTCCTGCTTTTATTAAGCTCATTGTGAAACCCGCTCGGTGCTCAACTAAAGACCCTAAATCTTTTTTAAAGCACTAGAATCTAACATTATCTCTTTATTGATTAGCTTAAATCAATTCTCTCCTGATCATATCCAGTGCTACTTGAGCAGATCTCTCTTTAACAGCCAGGCGTCCTCCGCCGAGGTTTAGTTTTTGACAATGACTTTTTTGTGCACTGGCCAGCGCTATATAAACCAGCCCAACTGGTTTGCCTGCTGTAGCACCGTCTGGTCCGGCTATGCCGGTGATTCCCACCGCCAGATCGGTATTAAAATTATTCCTGGCGCCCTTGGCCATTGCTTCGGCTACTGCCTTGCTAACCTGGCCCTCTTGCTCCATTAGCTTTATATCTACCCCGAGGCATCTGTTTTTAAGGGCTCCGCTGTAAGCATTGACTCCTCCCTGGTAAAATAAAGAGCTCCCCGGTATATCAGTAATCATGTTTGATAAAAGCCCCCCCGTGCAAGACTCTGCCAGGGAGAGGGTCAGCTTTTTTGAGGTAAGTAATGCAGCTACCTTTCCAGCCAGGGTATCATCATCACTGCCATAGATATAATCACCCAACAGGTTTTTAAGCCTGGCTTCGGCTTCTTCTATTTCCCATGCTGCTTCTTCAGGCGTACCTCTGCCCTTAATCTGTAAATAAACTTCGTACCCCCTGGCGATGTAAGAAAGTGGTGGTAAATCCCATTTGCCAAGAGTTTTAATTTTATTTTCAAGGGTTGATTCGCCGATACCACAGCACTTTAAAGTTTTTAACATAAGGAGATTATCTTTATTATATTTTTTTATGACCGGCAAAACTAAATCATCAAACATGGGAACCAGTTCATTAGGTGGTCCAGGTAGCAAGATCATTAGCTTACCTTTCCATCTAATCAGGCTGCCGGGAGCAGTACCGGCTTTATTATCCAGAAGTTCTGCTCCTGATATAATCATAGCCTGCTTGTAGTTATTCTCAGGCATCTTCATTCCACGTTGATTAAAGAAAAGTTCTATGCGATCTAACCAATCCTTGTTCAGCTCCATGGGGCGCTTTAAAGCAGAAGCAACTGCTTCACGGGTAAGATCATCATCGGTAGGACCCAGACCCCCGGTAATGATAATGATGTTGCTATGATCAAGGGCCCGGTAGAAAGCTTCTTTAATAGCCGACATTTCGTCTGCCACCACTATTGATTCACGGACTTCAATACCAGCTGACCAGAGTCTCCGAGCCAAAAAACCGGTGTTACTGTTTTCTATTAATCCTGTCAGTAATTCATTGCCTATGCAAATCAAATCAGCTTGCATCAGCACCATCTCCATTTAAGTAGTTTTACCGGGGCATAAAATCAACCGGGTTCGCTCGGAGGGCCAGCAGGTTATAAGGTCCAACTGCGGTTATGACCGCCGAAACCCAGGAGCCCACTTTTAATTCCCTGGAGGAGGGGAAATAAACAAAACCATCTACTTCCGGTGCCTGGTACTCCGTGCGGCCATAATACCAGTCGGTGTTATTAGAAATTTTTCCTTCAACCAGAACCGGTAGCCTATGCCCGAGATATTTTTTATTATTGGCCCGGGATATTTCCTTTTGCCTGAGCATTAATTCTTTATAGCGTTTAGAGGCGATACGGGCTGGCACTTTTTGCTTGTAATCTGCAGCGGGAGTCTGCTCTTGTTCTGAGTAGATAAAGGTTCCGAGGTTGTCAATTTTTTGTTTTGTAATAAAGTTTAGCAAATCATTAAAATGATGCCTTTTTTCTCCCGGAAATCCAACCATTACAGTGCTTCTTAAAGCCAGGCCTGGAATTTTTTGACGCAACTTTCTAAACAGGTTTTCCAGATCATTCTGTTTATATAACCTGCCCATTTTAACCAGAATTTCATCACTGCAGTGCTGGATGGGGACATCCAGGTATTTACAGATCCTGTTTTCCTCTCTAATTAAATCGATCAAATCATCTGTAATCCTGGAAGGATAGGTATACATGATTCTGATCTTAAAATTAGCCGGTATACTCAAAATCTCTTTTATTAAAGCCGGTAAATCAGGCCAATCGCTTTGATCAAGTCCGTACGCAGTGGTATCCTGCGCTATCAGATTGATTTCTTTAGCTCCTGCTGCTACCAGTGCTTCCACTTCCCCTTTAACAGCTTCCGGCGCTTTGCTTCGATAAGGGCCCCTGATCGCAGGAATCATGCAGTAATTACACCTATTATTACAACCATCGGCAATTTTCACATTGGCGCTGTAAACGGGTGTGGTTAAAATTCTTGGAGCGATGGATTGGTACTCTTCAGAAGACCGATTCTTTATAAATACTTGTTTCCCTTCAAATAGATTATCCATAAACTGCGCTATTTGACCGTAACTGTGAACTCCTATTGCCCCGTCTAATTCCGGGAACTTTTCTAAGATTTCTTTTCCTAAAACCTCGACTAAACATCCTGCGGCAATAATTTTAGTTTTGCTTAAGCCCATGGAATTAGCTATTTTTAAAATGGTGTTAACTGATTCCTGCCGGGCCTCTTCAATAAATGCGCAGGTGTTGATAAAGATAACATCGGCTGAAGATAAGTGTTCAGTTAGGATAAAGCCTTTAGTGGACAGGTAACCCAGGACCTCTTCCGTATCTACTCTGTTTTTAGCACAACCCAGTGAAATAGCGGCCAGCTTTAAACCAGACTTTTGGCTTTCATTTTGATTATTTCTATAAGCGTTAATCTATTATCCCTGCTTTCTATGATATTTTTCTGTGCTTGCAGTTCAGTTAATGTGGTACTGCAACTTTTTAGCTTTAACTCGCTCAGTCTGGCCGAACCTCTTTATATGACCTAAAAATCTTTGATCAATAGATACGACCTGGTGGATGAAAACAATTACAAGCATTTTTAAGGATAATAATTCTTTTTCGCCTGGTAACAGGCCAGTTTTCCTTTCAATTTGATAAGGCTTCTTTACACCAGTTATTATCATACCTGTTTTTTACGCCCATTTCAATTAAATCCAGTAACATTAAAAAAGCCTGGTAGTTTAAGCCAGGAACCGTTCGATGAAGTATACTCTCGCTATTCTAAGCTCTTAACCTTTATCCGGTCTGACTTCCTCGCAAATTTGGGCAGCCTGCTCAGGAGTAACCAGGATTTCCCTGGGTTTACTACCCTCAAACTGTCCGACTATGCCTTTTCTTTCCAGGTCGTCAATTAAGCGGGCCGCCCTGGTATAACCAATTCGAAAACGCCTTTGCAAAAGTGATATAGAAGCCTGGCCGGTCCTGACCACCAGGTCCACGGCTTCAGCAAACAGGGCATCTGATTCTTCTTCCTCTTTTTCCTCTGCCGTCTCAAGGAAAGCGCTGTTTTCTTCAGGTTCCACCAGCCCCTGTTCTTTAATAAAATCGGTAACTTTTTTAACTTCGTCTTCGCTGATAAAAGCACCCTGAACCCTAAAAGGTTTGACAGCTCCCACCGGGTAAAAAAGCATATCTCCCCTGCCAAGTAGTTTTTCTGCTCCGCTCATGTCTAAAATCGTACGTGAGTCAAATTGGGAAGAAACTGTAAAAGCGATCCTGGAAGTGATATTGGCCTTGATGATCCCGGTTAAAACATCAACTGACGGCCTCTGGGTGGCTACAACCAAATGAATACCCGCTGCCCTGGACATCTGTGCCAGGCGGGCTATAGCATCTTCTACATCTCCAGGTGATACGTGCATAAGATCGGCCAATTCGTCTATGATGACCACAATATAGGGCAGTTTTTCCAAATCGCTATCTCTGGCTGCCATTTGGTTATAAGTATTTATATCTCGCGCTTCCAGGCGGGCAAACAATTCATACCGGCGGCCCATTTCGCGAACCATATTCCTTAAGGCCAGGGAGGCTTTACGTGGATCCGTAATTACCGGCATTAAGAGGTGTGGAATACTATTATACGTGCTTAATTCTACAACCTTGGGATCAATCATCATAAAGCGCAGCCTTTCAGGATGGGCTTTATAAAGAATGCTGGTTATTAGTGTATTTAAACAGACACTTTTCCCTGCTCCGGTAGCACCGGCGATTAAAAGATGGGGCATTTTAGCCAGATCGGCAATTACCGGGACTCCGGTAATATCTTTACCCAGGGCGATGGTCAGGGGGGATGTATTATTGATAAAACTATTTTCTTCAATCACTTCCCGTAAGTGGACCAGGGAGATAACACTGTTTGGAACCTCTATGCCCAGGGCTGCCTTTCCGGGTATGGGAGCTTCAATTCTTACCAGGGGAGCAGCCAGGTTTAATGCCAGATCGTCTGACAAACCGATAATTTTGCTAACTTTGACCCCTGCCTCCGGCTGCACTTCAAACCTGGTCACCGTTGGACCGGCTTGAACGTGGGTAACCCTGGCCTGCACTCCAAAGTTACGCAAGGTTTGCTCCAATTTGCGCGCCCGCTCCCTGCTGTTTTTCAAATGATGATTACCGTTAGAGCGGGGCATTGAAAGCAAATCAAGACCAGGAAAAATATAACCTGCAAAGGATTTCTCTTTTGAACCCACAATGGAAGGCATCTCCTCATTGCCATTGTAACTTTTTGGAAAATCCTTGATTACCAGTTGTCTTTCCTGTTGATAGTTACCTGTGCTTGCATGGTCATCTTTTGGGCCGGGTTCATTCCAAACCTGCACTGGTAGTTCCGGTTCTTTTTCTAGCGCCTGGTTTAATTCTGAACCTGGAGTACTTATTTCTGGTGTTCTTTTTCGTTTCTCAGAGCTTTCTTTAAGTTTAAGTTTTGAATTATTTACTCCCTTTTCAGTCAGTTTAAAAAGCCTTAAGATCATTTTTTTAAAACTAAGATAAAACTTACCAAGGGTTTTCAGTAAAATATTTAAAATGTGATTTAATGAAATATTAATAACCAGCAATGCTGATATCAAGGCCAGGGCAGTAAGTAAGATCCGGCTGCCTGTTAAACCAATGGAGAAATAGAAAGCTACGGCAAAAAATGCCCCCACTATTCCACCTCCTTCACCGCTTAAACCAGGCAAGAAGCTCCCCATTACCAGGTTATCTGCAGCTAAGTAAGGAATATTCCCGATCATAAATTGTAAATGTACCCAGATCATGGCAAGCAGAGCGAATAGACCCAAACCCAAAAGGCGTGTTTTCAAATTAAATTTTTCTCCGGAAGTGATAAAACGGAGGCCGAAAACCCCGATTATAACAGGGATCATGAGTGCTGCTTCGCCGGCCAGGGTTTTTAAGATGGTATTAATGACAAAACCCAGGCCACCGGTCTGATCTGTATGCTCCAGGCCAACATAACAGAATATGGCCAGGGCAATCAAGAGGATCCCTTTTATTTGGCCCTGCATATCAAGAGTAGAACGTTTTTTTCGCTTTCTGGCCATATTATTTCTCCCACCCTGTTGTACACATTATCACGATTTTAACTACAGTGCATTATAAAACATCTGTTCGCTAAAGTAAAGTCAGCCCCGGGAAATTTTACAACCTTTAGCTATTCTTCCTCTATGAAAAGACTGCCTTTGTTAATTATTTAAGATTAAATCACCCGGTTAAGACAGTCATTCCCAGCGGTTGAATAGTAAATTGCATCTGATCACTAAAAAGAATTTCTCCTTCCATATGAATATACCTTGGCTCACTGAGCCTAACTGTTAACTCTTTTGACCGGTACATGTGGGCCTGTTTAAGGTTTTTTAGTTTGCCAAAGAAAACCTTTGGAAAATGATAGATCAGGGCCAACCGGGGTAATGTATCATCAAAAATGCAGATATCAAAAAAACCGTCATCCTGGATCGCATCGGGGACTATCCTCATTCCCCCTCCATAAGCTTGACCTATTCCTACAGCAATCAAAAGTGGTTTAAGCTTTTGAGCGTTGTTACCTAAATCTACCAGGGCCTCAACTGAATGATAAGACATAAGCTTTTCTAAAAAAGCATAAGTATAGGCAGCTGGCCCTTTCATGTATTTTATACCATTGTTAACCCTGTTAGCTACCTCGGCATCAAAACCTATCCCGACAGAATTAATAAAATACCGATCCAACACTTTACCAAGATCAATCTTTTTCGTTTTTCCAATCAAGAGGGTTTGGCAGGCAGCTTCAATATCAGAAGGCATCTTAACAGCAGTTGCAAAGTCATTACCTTTACCGCCATGAACTGTGGCCAGTATTGCTCCTGTTCCGACAATACCATTTAAAACTTCGTTTACTGTCCCGTCACCTCCAACGGCTACAATAACTTCAAAACCGTTTCTGGCAGCTTTTTCAGCCACTTCTATACCGTCTTTGGGCCTTTTCGTCCAATATATATCAAATTCCACGCTTTGATTTTTAAAACATCTTTCAATAACCGGTACCAATGAACTTGCTTTTCCTCCTCCAGCTATAGGATTTACTATGAATTTGTATTTGTACACCTGTGCCCTTCCTTTCACCAGATAGAATAGAAATTGTTAAAAATTATTTTTTACTTAAAGAGGCTGCCCGGTCAAGGCAGCCCAGCATATAATTAAATATTCAACTCTATAATCATTTGCATGCTCATATTTTTTGATAGTTCCCCTGGTTGTTTATTTTCTACTTCTTCAGAGAAAATCCTTTAATTTATAAAAAAAGGGAAGCATATCATCTGCTTCCCACTTTCTTCTTTCCAAAAATCTTTTTATTTTGCTTTATTATTACCAGTAATGTCAATTATAATTGGCAGGATCATCGGTTTTCGCCCGGTTTGATTATAAAAATAAGTAGCGGCCGAATCCCTGATTCTCGATTTTATTTTATTGCGGTCCTGGATTTTTTGCCGGCCTATCCTGTCTATGGTTTTATTAACTTCTTTTTTTGCAGATTCCAGCATATCTTCCGATTCTCGCACATAAACAAAACCTCGGGTTATAATTTCTGGCCCGGATAAGATCTTTTGATTATTCGGGTTCATGGCCAGAATTATAATTACGATACCATCCTCGGAAAGCATTTGTCGATCACGAATAACCACTTCGCCAACATCTCCAACTCCAAAACCATCAACCAGGATCCGGCCCGCAGAAACCGTACCATTCATCCTGCCCCCGCTTGAAGAGAACTCCATCACATGGCCGGGCTTGGTTAAAAAAACATTTTCTTCTGGTATACCCAGTTTATGTGCAATTTTGGAGCACTGGGCCTGCTGGCGATATTCTCCATGGACAGGTACTACATATTGAGGTGAAAGCAAATTAAGCATTAGCTTAATTTCTTCTTCACTGCCATGACCGGATACATGTACACCAGAAACCGGTTTGTAAATAACCTCAGCATTGAGCTGGAAAAGATTATTGACCGTTCTGGCTACCAGTTTTTCGTTACCCGGAATTGGGTTAGCGGCAATGATTACTGTATCGCCAGGTTGAATACAAACCTGGCGGTGCTCTGATTGAGAAATCCTGGTCAGGGCTGACATCGGTTCACCCTGGCTGCCGGTGGTAACCAAAGCTACTTTATCAACCGGGTAATCCTTGACCTGGTCAGGATCAATGAGCATCCCTTCAGGAATTTTTAAATATCCTAGCTCAGTCGATATATCGACCGAATTAACAATACTGCGGCCAACAACACATACTTTGCGTTCATACCGCACTGCTGCATCAATCACCTGTTGAATGCGGTGAATATTGGATGCAAAGGTTGCCAAAATAATCCTGCTTCGAGATAGCCGGAAAATCTCATTAATGCTATCCCCCACTTCTTTTTCAGAAAAAGTATAACCAGGCCGATCGGCATTGGTAGAGTCAATTAAGGCAGCAATAACCCCATTTTTACCTAACTCTGCCAGCTTATGATATTCAGTAATTTTCCCATCAACTGGAGTTTGATCAAATTTAAAATCACTGGTGTAAACCACTGTCCCTACCGGGGTCTCCACTGCAACGCCCACAGAATCAGGAATACTGTGATTGGTTCTAAAAAAGCTTAACTTAAAATTTTCAGATAAAATCAGGTTTTGATCGGGACATATCTCGTTGGTTTCAATACTATTTACCGGGTTTTCCATGAACTTTGCTTTAAGCAAACCAAGAGTTAAACGAGTTCCGTAAATGGGAGCTCTTAACTCTTCAATGATATAGGGAATCGCACCAATATGATCTTCGTGACCGTGAGTCAGAATAATCCCTTTTAAATCAAGATCATGCTCTAAAATATAGGAAATATCGGGAATCACTATATCGACACCGAGCATAGCTTCATCTGGAAATTTCAAGCCGGCATCCATTAAGATACCTTCCTTCCCGTACTGAAGCAGAAACATATTTTTTCCTATTTCACCTACCCCGCCCAGGGGTATTAATTGTAATTTTCTATTTTTTTTTGCCAAAGTAAACCTCCATACTCAAAAAACATTCTCTAATAAAGATTAAGCTTTTCCGGTATGACCGAATCCGCCTTCGTTTCGGCTACTGGCCGGTAATTTAGATACTACTTTAATATCGGCTCTAAATACCGGACATAAAACCATCTGGGCAATCCGGTCTCCTCGCTTAATAGTATATTTTTCAGATCCCAGGTTGATCACAATTATTTTGATCTCGCCACGATAATCAGAGTCAATAGTGCCGGGCGAATTAATAATCCCCAGCCCATATTTAGCAGCCAGCCCGCTGCGGGGCCTGATCTGTAGCTCAAAACCGGGAGGCACTGCTACATAAAGCCCGGTAGGAACCATTAATACCTTACCCGGCCCAATTTCGGTGGGTTTATCAACAGCAGCATAAAGATCCAAACCTGAAGCCCCATCTGTCATATAGCAGGGAACAGGTAAATCATCTGTATGATCAGCTTTTTTAACGGGCAGGGTAACTGTCTTGTGCTGCAATGAGATTTCCTTTCAGCTTCCTTTTATCTAACCTTTTATATAAACTGGTTATGGGATCCATTAATTAACAATTAATTCTTACTGCTGCTAAAAAAACCCTAGCAATTAGGTCTTTTTAGTCTACGATGCTAATTACCGGTTAGATCTCGGCTTGCCTCCCCTATTATCACGCGGCGGCTTACCGCCGCTCCGGGGAGGTCTTCCTCCACTTCCACCACCGGGAGGCTTTTGCAATAAAGCTTTCCTGGAAAGATCAATTCTTCCCCTGTCATCAATATCAAGAACTTTAACTTCAATTTCATCTCCCAGGTTTACTACATCTTCTGTTTTATCAACCCTGTTATGGTCAAGGTGTGAAATATGCAATAAGCCTTCTTTTCCAGGTAACACTTCCACGAAAGCCCCGTAGCGCTCTATCCGGGTTACCTTGCCCATGTAAATCTCACCCGGTTCTACATCTTTGACCAGGGTTTCGATAGTCTCTTTAGCTTTTTGGCC
>PWMM01000039.1 GCA_003558195.1 Syntrophomonadaceae bacterium | reverse complement strand
ACCCAAAAAAGTATTGCTCAGAATATACCCTGTTTTTCACTTTATACCCGGTGATTTTTTGAACGAGAATTCAAGACGTAAAGACGGGAAACTACATTATCTTAATACTACTGCAGATAGCAAAAATGCCAGGGCAGTTATTCGAAACGCCCTGGAAAGCAAAAATTTATATCGAATCGGTTTAGCCTGCCACAGCTATTCTGATTCGTGGTCTCACCAAAACTTTCTCGGCTATTTTGATGAATTCAATGTTTTAAAAGGTGTCTTTCTATCACTGGGTCACGTTGCAGCTCTTGATAGGCCAGACAGGGCTGCTGTAGTCTGGAATGACAACAGATTATTAGAATCGCAAACCACTAGAGATAATAAGAAAATCTTTTTAGAGGCGGCTGGCAGATTATTTGATGAACTCCGAAACTTTAAAAGCCCCGGCATTTCAGAAGATATTAACAGGGCAGATCGGGATAATATGCTTGCAGACTTAAACTGGGCTATAGGTGAAAATGATCAACTAAATCGCTTCAGCAAGGCCCGCATTAATAATTACAAACTACTTTCCCGTAAAAGGGAATATGGCGGTACAGAAATAGTCGACTATGATCTTGAAGCGTGGATGGATGAAGCCGTCAAAGAAAATATCCGGGGGTTTCGGATTAGAAGTAAAAAAGTTTTGGTCCGTTTTATTAATGGCTTATTTTCCAGGGCTATGCCGTATTTTAAAGATAAGTATACCTGGAAAGATCCTCTTCAATACCATTTAACCCATTGGTACCAATTCCAGGAAGCAGTTAAAACCCAGCAGGAACAAACTATAGAAATACTCGATAAAGCAGTTTTTGGAAACCTTGAACTTGACCTGGCTAACTGGTAAAAACAGTCGCAAGTAAGCCCCAGGGACAAGGAACAGGTTCCCTGTCCCTGAGCCCCTTTGTTACAGGGTGGTTTTTAGTCCTTTTCTTCAGGATCAGGTCCTGCAAAGTACAATTTAATCCGCATTCCGCTGTCCTTCAAGGCCCCACCAAATTTTTTAGCCAAGTCTCCGCTTCTTTGCAAGGTGGTTTTACCTGTATCCCAGGTTTTTTTTGAAGACCTGGTAACTAAACCCTGTCCATAACGAAAGGGCCTTTTGCCTGTTTTAGCGGTAGCCCTGATAACAGCCCTCGTCACTTTGTAGGTCGATTCCCCCAAAACCTTGGCTAACATAGCTGCAGCTTGAACTGCTGCGTTGCGGCGAATCTGGCTTCTTTCCTGACGGACCAGGGAAGAACAGTAGCTTTTGGCAATCACACCAACCCGCAGGGTCAGGTAAGCATTAGCAGATCCCTGGATAATTGAACTGGTAATAATGTTCGCAGCAGCGTTAAATGCGGGGGTTAATGAGGAAAGCGAACTGCCCATAACCGAAGCAATTACCGGTTCAAGTTGGTCTTCCAACAAATCCAGGTTTTCCAACCTGCTGGCCAGAAAAGCTGTGGCGAAAACATTGCCATAAAGAAAAGTCAGTTCACGCAAAGTAGGACGCTGGTTGTAAAGCTGAGCCACTTGCCAGATCATACGGAACTGAGCCAGGATTACAATAACCGCATCAAGAGCGCCGTACTGGGAGATGGCCGTCATAACAAAAACATGAGAAGCTGATGCCTTAATCCGATCATCGGCCTTTTCATTTAGCTTTTTAATGGCTGCTTCGACACTTATAAAATCATCTGCTTTAATAGTAGCCTCCGCAAGATATGGGTTGCTCTTTAGCCTGTTCGCCAGTTTCTGAATGTATAGCTTATAATCATCGCTATCCATATCACCAGGAGGGAAAAGCGCAGTCGGTCTTTTCAAAATTGCAATCACGGGAATAATTATAGCCACACTATAAACAATGAGCAAACCTTAAAGTGTAATTCTCCCCAGAGTAGGGTGAACACCTGTAACCAGCCCAACTACCTGGTTGGTCTGGTTGATGATAAAGAGAACAAAGATTAAAGCCAGGAAAACTAAGCCGATGATCACCATTTTTTTAATATGTTCAAACATGGAAAGCACCTCGTAACAGTAAGTGCAAGTTAGGAACTTCTTCAAACCAAGCTTGCAGCGCAGACTATGTACACTTCTCCGGCCCCATAAGTCAAGCAATGTCTATATAAATGCCCAGAACTGACCTGATTATAATAATCAGACCGGGAAGCTTTACATCAAACAGGTACTTACACCCAGGCGAGCCGGTGCCATAAAATTTAGATTTCTATAAAATCCCTAATAAAACCAGTATAAATCGGTGTTGCCGGCATCGCTTTAAAATTTTGCCAGTCTTACGCAGGATTTAAATATTAATGTTCTAATCCTTCCTCTTTATAAAATATTGAACAATTGAAATTGTTTTTATTCTATCACAAGAGCCTAACAAGAGGAAATAGCAACTAAAACCACAACGACCAATGGGTTTAACAGATTTATTTACAAAAAGTTTACTATAAAACCCTTGATATTGGTAATCATAATTGTTACCATGCCCAAAAGATAATTGAATAACTTTAACTGGTAAACAAACACTAAAATGATTATTCATTGACAGGGGGAGCATTTTAAAAATGTTTAACAAAAAGTTTGTAATCATTATCACTTCCTTGCTGGTAGTGGGTTTTATTAGCGTAGCTTTTCTGGGAGGCTGTGCAGGCTTGACCGACAGAACCGCTGAAGATGAGCCTGCTGTTACTGCTGATGTGCCCGGTGATGAATCCAGCTTTGAAGAAGTAAAGCCTCAGCTTGAGCAACACTTAAGACAACAAAGGGAACAGGAAATAATTATGAACCACCTGGATGAATTAAGAGATGATGCTCAAGTTCAAACACATCTCGATGATTTAGATGAAGGAGATGAAAGCGCAGTAGTAGCCAGTGTAAACGGCAAAGAAATCTTAAAAGAAGAGTTGATAACAATGGAAGAGCAACAAAAACAGCAGCTGGCAATGCAGGGGCTTGACCCGGGTAGTGAAGAAGCAGAACAAATGATGGAAGAAATGAGACCAGATCTGCTTGAAAACATTGTCATGGTGGCACTTCTTGAACAGGAAGCTCAAGCGGAAGGCATTACAGTTGGGGACGATGCTGTGGACGAATACTATCAGCAGTTTGCCCAACAGGCAGGTGGTGAAGAATTGCTCGAACAACAATTGGAAGAAGCGGGTATTAGCGAAGATGATTTAAAAAATGACATTTATGATCAAATGCTGGTAGAACAATATATGGACCAGTACATTGCAGAAAATGTACCGGAAAGTGAATTAGAGTTTTCAGAAGAAGAGCTAAGAGAGCTTTATAAACAGCAACAGGAACAAATGGAGCAGCAGATGGAAATAGAAGAAGAGTTGGAGAACATGGAAATTGAGCAATAATTATAGTTGAAGTTTATATGGTAAAGCTCTATACCTGTGAATTTTTATGGGAGGAAGCAAAAACTGCACTTTTGCTTCCTCCTTAATTAATTGTAGACAGAATATATCGGCCAGGAAAAATAGGACAACATAGTATTTATAATTATTATCCTGCTTTTAACATTTGCTTTAGTTTTAATAAGCATTGCTGCCCGGATGAAAAGCTTATTTTGAGATTTTTAAAGGGGCTTTCAAAACACCAAAAAATATAGTAGTATTTATATTAGATTAATAGTAATTTTTCCAGCTGGCTTTAATAAATAAACACAGTTCTAGTAGGCCAACTACAACAGCTTTAAACAAATATTAAGTAACAAACCTGGGCTGTAACCAAATGGCCGGCTGCTATTTAGGAGGACTAATAGCAATGGATAAACCTAAAATGACAAAAGAAAGCCTCTGCTTAAGTGAAGAAGAAATCCTTGTTAAATACCAGGAAAAGTTGCCGCGGGTTATTGAAAATATTATTGAAAACTGTAATGAGGATAAATGTAACCGCCATATCGATTATGAACCTATCCCGTCAAAGGAATCAGTAATCAATATTGTTAATAAGTTCTTTGAGATTATCTATCCCGGCTACTTTAATGCTGAAAAGCTGGATCCGGTCAACATGAATTACCAGCTT
>PWMM01000108.1 GCA_003558195.1 Syntrophomonadaceae bacterium | reverse complement strand
TTTGCGTGTCTTTTGAGTGCCTCAAACTTCCAAAACCTCCTGACGTTCGGTTCTTCAGTTGTCTCAGACCTAGTATGGCCTCTGCCGACTTCTGATAGTTCAGCCAACCATTGCTGGATGGGTTGCCGTTTTAAGTTCATAATTCCGGTGTATCTGCCAGACCTCCTGAGGGTAAGAACATTAACTTTCATCCCATCTACCCGCCGCATTTACTGTGTGGGGTTCGGGCAGTGTCGGACTTCATTTTGTTATGCAAACTCGTCCGCTCCTGTTCAGCCTTGTATGCGGTTCTTGTTCATCGGGCCGGGATTTTGCATTAGGCTTCCTTAAGATTCCGCCTCACGTAGGACACCATTGCCTTCAGCTAGTGGTTCCCACTGCCAAGCCCACAGCGGACTTTCACCGCCAAGTTAACACCCATGCCGGGCGCACTAATAAAAAAAATTGGGAGATTATATATCCCAATTTTTTACGTTCAAAAAGAGTGTCAAAAGTGAGTACGCTAGCCATATTTTTGTTTGTAAAGGCTGTTGCTGATTCCAAAAACCCTTATAAAATAATGGTCGGGGCGAGAGGATTTGAACCTCCGACCCCTTGGTCCCAAACCAAGTGCGCTGCCAAACTGCGCTACGCCCCGACGTGATAAAATTATAGCAGACTGTCATCATAAAGACAAGGCAATCTTTATTTGTCAAAATATAAAGTCATGTGATACCGGTTTTTACCGGGACTGCAGGTATAATAGTAGTTTATATTACTGGTTATTGGTTTATGAAGATTAGCAAATTCGATTATCAAATAATTTTAGCTGCCTGGCCTTCTATTCTTATGACGTCAGGTATAATCGTTTATGAAGTACCGCGGTTGTTTTGAATAAGCTAACTTCACCAGCTTTTACTTGGAGTATAAGTAAAGTTAGGTAACCCAAACCGATAATATTTATGTATAATAGGAACAATGGTTTGAGCATAATAAGTTATAACGATTATCAGTGAGGGTAAAATGATTAATATCAATTTAAGAAATTTTCCTGTGGGAGGCAGAGCTTTAAAAACCGCACTGGCGGTGACTCTTGCGATCTTCATAACCCAGCAACTGGGTTTTGAACGCATCAACCTTGCGGCCATAGTAGCTTTATTAACTGTCCAGAAAACTTTTTATCACTCTATTTTGCAGAGTTTAGCAAAATTGGGCAGTGTTTTAATAGGCGGAATAATTGGTACTGTATTCAGCTTATTCTTAGGTCTGTCACCTCTTGGATACGGGCTTGTAACCATAGCAGCGATCTATATTTGTATTAACCTCAAATGGCAAGAACACATAGTTCTTACTGCTATTACAGCGATTACAGTATTGTTTAGCAGTAATTATGATTCTGCACCTTTGCTTTTTTCAGTACAACAAATTTTTACTGCTTTAATCGGTGCATTAAGCGGATTATTTTTTAACTTCCTATTTACGCCTAATCATAAAAAAGAGGTACTCCAAAAACTATTAGACGCAGATAAAGGTTTAAGGAAAATTATAGATTTTATTATGCTTGAAATGCTTGAACCGGGATACAATGATGAATCATTGAAGGATGAAATCACTATATTGAGCAATATTATAGAAGATGGCCTGGAAACATCAAAACTTCTTCAAGGAGAGCAGCGCTTTATCATAAATCGCGATACTGATTCCGACCGTTATTATAGGATATTTCTGATCTTCAAATCTCAGCTAAGTCGTCTTGAAGAAATGCATAACCTAGCCCGAAGAATCCCAGTTCGCGTTCCGCAATCTGGGTTTGTAGTCCAACTGTTTCGCATAGTGCAAAAGCAGCAGCAGCGAGCCCTAACCGGTAAATATTGTCACTTTGAGGCCGTGGAAAAACTCCTGGAAAAAATGGAAGCTAGTTTCTCTGAAAACGAACCACCCACCAGTCGTGAAGAATTTATCAGCCAGGCTTCATTATTTCATCTTTTTAAAGAAATTAAGCGCTACTACAAGCGCATGAAGGAATCTTATACCCACCTGCAATCATAGGATCTCCTTTAAAAGGTTACAGGCTTTTCTAAGTGCTATCCCCCGGTGACTGACTTTGCTTTTTGCCGTGCCGGTCATTTGAGCAAATGTAATTCCTTCCTCTTCATAGATGAAAAGAGGGTCATAGCCAAAACCACCTTTGCCTTGAGCCACCTCAGCTATTCGGCCCCGGCATATTCCTTCAACTGTTTTTGCTGCACTACCGGGTAAAACAATGGCTATTACACATTTAAAGCATGCGCCTCTTTTTGCCGGAGGTACTCCATCTAGTTCTTTAAGCAATAATGCATTGTTTTCCCCGTCACTGCTGCCTATACCCGCATACCTGGCTGAATGGACTCCTGGCCTTCCCCCAAGGAAGTCTACTTCCAAGCCTGAATCATCTGCCATGGCAGGCAAACCAGTAAAATTACTAACAGCTACTGCCTTCTTGATGGCATTGCCGGTAAAAGTAGTACAATCTTCTTCCGGCATTTTAAAACCAGGAAAATCTTGGAGGGATAATAATTGCAGTTTACAATTACTTAGTAGTGCCATAATTTCTATTGCTTTGGCCTGGTTGTTGGTTGCAAGAACTAGTTTTTTCAAATTAAGGTCTCCTATAGATAATGATATCAAGCTTGACTTATCAACTTTAACTCAACTGAATAATACTTCGGGTTATGATTATTTTTTCAGGGTTTAACAAGATTAAGAAATAAAAGGATAAAGCAGTATTCCCCGACCTGATTCAGTCAGTCAGAAGCAGCAATTAGGCCTGCAATATCGACCCCAAGGGTTTCTTTCTGTGTCCTTGTAATAACAGAGATTGCCCTGCCAGCCATTTCAAGCATTTTGTTCAGTTCTTCTATGCTAAAAGGTTTGTCTTCTGAAGAACCTTGTATTTCAACCAGCTTTCCACCTCCTGTCATTACAAGGTTCATGTCAACCGCGGCTTGTGAATCTTCAACAAAAGAAAGATCCAGTAAGCTGGTGCCATTAACCTTACCGACACTAACTGCTGCAAGGTACTCATTAAGTGGAAACTGAACAATTTGTTTTTTCTGCAAAAGATAAAAAAACGCTTCAGCTAAGGCCACGTACGCCCCGCTAATCGCTGCAGTTCGGGTCCCGCCATCTGCTTGCAGAACATCACAGTCAATGCGGATGGTAATGCCATCCAAGGCTTTCATGTTAACAACTGCTCTTAGAGATCTTCCAATGAGGCGTTGTATTTCCAGGCTCCGGGCACTGGAGCTATTTCTCTCCCTGACCATGCGGGTTTCTGTAGAACGTGGCAACATAGCGTATTCTGCAGTTACCCAACCACTGCCGCTGCCTTTAAGAAAATCAGGCACTCTTTCTTCAATTGACGCGGTACATAGCACTGCTGTATCTCCAAGCTCAATCAAGGCTGATCCTTCAGGGTATTTAAGATAAGAACGCTTAATAGATAAAGGGCGAAGTTCATTTATATTTCTTCCATCAATACGCATTTGAGATTAATTACCCCGCAACTTAATTAGATTTAATATTTTCTTATTCACCATAACCTATAGATATCCTTCCGTTTTTTTTTGTTAACAGTTATAATAAAGTAAATCTTCATTATAATACCTTGAACGTATTATCAATCTTAGCCTGTCAAAGATCTGAAATTATGATTAAACAGTTTATTTTGAGAGGTTAGTGAATAATAAAGAGATATTTAAATAAAGCTCGTTTCGAAGCTAATCTAAACCACTAAAGCTGATCCAACAAGGAGGTATCATTTTGGAAATCACTCATATTTTATTGATCATTATAGCTGCAATCATTTTATTCCTCATATTCAGCTATAACCGCCTGGTTAGTATGCGAAACATGGCTGATAAAGCTTACTCAAATATCGATACTCTTCTACAAAAACGCTTTGATCTTATTCCCAACCTGGTTAATACAGTCAAAGGCTACATGGAACATGAGCGGGAAGTCCTTGAAGCAGTAACCAGGGCCAGAACAGAATGGCTTAACGCTTCCAGTATCAAAGAAAATGCCGGGGCTGATCAAA
>PWMM01000303.1 GCA_003558195.1 Syntrophomonadaceae bacterium | reverse complement strand
TTAATTGCTGCTTGGTCCACTGCCAGGTTGTTTCTGGTAAATAGTCTTTAATGTTGCGCTTCTTATGTACCTGGCAGCGTTGGATAAGCAGGTTCTCACCAAACACCGCTTTAAGGGCTTTCTTTAAAGCCTTGGAACCATCAATTACAGCCAGCAGCCCATTTTCTGCATGAAGTCCTCTTTCACAAAGGTCAACTAAGAGATCCTGACAAACCCTGGCGTTTTCAGATGCTCCAATCTTGAAGCCTAAGATATGTTTTCTGCCCTCAGCATCAAGGCCCATGGCGACAATGACATTGTGCTCGGCGAAAACAACCCCGTCAATGAAAAGGACCACTATCTCCGGGAGCTTTCGACTGAACAGTTTCTTAAACTCAGCTTCCGTCGCTTTTATGAACCTGCGGCTAACCGTGCTTTTCGATGATTCTTTACCACCAGGGTTCTCTGAACCGTAGTTATAGTTGCGACTGGATAAACCATGAAGCATCCTGTTCAAGGCCACCTGGCACAATAAATCATTGTTTCTGGCCATTTCATAGCTTTCAATCATCACTTCCTGACCACCGAGCGTTCTTACCCGGGGCCTTACAATAGGAGTAGTTGTTCCAGCCACTGTTACACTGGTTGCTTCATCTCCATGCCGGTATGCTTGGCGGTTAGGAATATGTTTACCCTTTGCACCTACTATATTTACTACATCTTCTTCCATTAACGCATACAATGCAGCTATACCTGCTGCTGTGCAAAAGCTTAATAAACCGTCATGTAAGGCTTCTTTAAGATTGAGAAACTGATCACTTGTAACTGTAGACTGTTCAATAG
The DNA here is from genome assembly GCA_003558195.1 of Syntrophomonadaceae bacterium. Lineage (GTDB taxonomy): Bacteria > Bacillota > Dethiobacteria > DTU022 > DTU022 > B1SED10-74M. Next base: position 3,276 of record PWMM01000303.1, on the reverse strand, counting down.
CCTTGTGGTATTCTGACACTGGCGGTGCCTCCTTTAGAGTTTTGGTCAACCCCTTTATATCATAAAGGGTCGAGGTACCGCCACTTCAATTTCCACGGCTAATGGGTCAAGTTCGAGTCAGGGATCTTCTAAAAAGATTACTACTAAAAAAAGACTACCAGGTTCAGACAGCCTCGACAGGACAAGAAGCTTATAAGCTAATGGACAATCATATGTTTGAGCTGGTATTGTTAGATCTAAAATTACCTGACAGTGATGGGTTAACCCTTTTGAAACACTTAAAATCTGTTCAACCCTTATGTGCGGCAATAATTATAACTGCACACAGCACAACACGATCTGCAGTAGAGGCAATTCACCTGGGAGCCTTTGATTACCTGGATAAACCATTAGAAGACATGGAAGTTTTTTATAAAGTGATAAGCAACGCCCTTTGCAGACAGTACCAAAATGATCCTGTAAATGCAGATAAAGAAATCACCACAACCGGCTTTATCATTGGAAAAACTCAGAAAATGCGACAAATCAAGCAAATGGCTGATATATTAGCCCCTAAAGATATTACGATCATGATCCAGGGAGAAACCGGTACCGGAAAAGAAGTCTTATCCAGGTACATTCATTCCGTCAGTAAAAGAGCAAATCAGCCTTTTATTGCTGTTAACTGCGGCGCTTTTACTGAGAGCCTGTTGGAGAGCGAACTATTTGGCCATGAAAAAGGCTCTTTTACCGGTGCCATTAGCAAACGCCAAGGTGTTTTTGAAATTGCCGATCATGGAACTTTGTTTTTGGATGAAATCAGTGAGGCAAGTTTGAGTGTGCAGGTAAAACTACTACGCGTACTTGAAACAGGCGAATTTTTTAGGGTTGGAGGCAAAGAAAACATAAAATCAAATATCAGGGTTATCGCCGCAACCAATACTGAAATTGAAAAGATGGTAAATAAAGGTAAGTTTAGAAATGATCTGCTGTACCGTTTAGATGTAGCCCGTTTAATATTACCTCCATTAAGAGATCGAATTGAAGATATCCCACAGCTGGTTGATTATTTTATTGAGAAAAATGGATCTCATCATATTAAAGAAAGCTTGTCAGGAGAAGTTATACAAATGCTTTCCTCTTATAACTGGCCAGGCAATATTCGCGAGTTATCTAATGTAGTTGCTCATTCTCTGGCAATGGCCAAGGATGGAAAAATTAAACCCTATCATTTGCCTGAAAAGATTATTCAAAGCTATAAAACTCAAGAGCTGGGATTTACTCATAGTCAGGCCCAAACAAGCAGTGATGTAGAAAAAAGAGTTATCGATAAAGAGGAAATAATTAATAAATTTATAGAGGACTTTACCGGTTACCTGATACAGGAATACAACGATACCGGTTTAATTGACTTACCCTCAGTATTAGATTATTTAAAAGCCAGCCAGGGGCAGGTTGCTCAAAAAATTATAAAAACAATTATGGCAGAAAATCTTGGAGACCGACAAAGTACTGCCAAAAAGCTAAACTTAAACACACGAAGCCTCCGCTACCTTTTAAAAGAAAAACCAGCAAAAATAAAAATGGTGGGAAAAAGCTGAAGATATTTTTCTATCAGCTAAAAAGGAGTTTGATGCTGGTGCATATTCTTTTCTGTTTACAGGCATTATTATGCAATGTACAGAGCCTGCGCTCCATAAAAAAGGCCCTGTCGAACAGGGCCTTTGATTTAAAATAAACAGCGGTGGTGTTAAATAAAACCCTTAATCTTTAAGGTAAGCGGTAAACTCCACCTCGACCAGGGCTCCTACGGGATTGGCACATTCCACGCAGCTTCTGGCCGGGTAGGGTTCATTAAAATAAGACTTATAGACTTTATTGAAGGCTTTGAAATCACTCATGTTCTTTAAGAAGGCATTGACCTTGACAATATCGTCCACACTGCCGCCGGCAGCTTCGATAATATTTTTCATGTTCTCCATGACCTGCCTGGTCTGTTCCGTGATATCGCCTTCCACCAGTTCTGAGGTGGCCGGTTTTTCAGGGGTCTGTCCGCTGATAAAAAAGAAATTGCCGATTCTTATCCCCGGCGAATAGGGCCCGGCCGGTTTCGGTGCATTTTCCGGGTGAATACATTTTTTTTCACTCATCATATCTCCCCCATTTCATAAGATCGCTACAGATCCTAATTATCATAGATTTCCTTTGTTGTAAAGGAAAAATGCATTATAACTGTCTTGCCTGAGGCCTGAACCAACAGGCACAATAACCGTATCCATTTCCGGCAGCTGCTCCAAAAGCTCTAAACCGATGGTACCCTGGCCGGCAATCACATGGGGATCATCAAAGGGATTGATCACCGCCCAGCCCTCTTCTGTAGACTTTCTGAAACAGAACTCTTCCGCTTCATCCTGGCTGGCACCAGAGATAACCGGTTCTGCCCCCAGGGGCCGCAGGTTTTCAACCTTGTTGGCTGGAACCCTTTTACACCCAGCCCCTTTTTTTAACCGAAGCTTCAATTTTTTTCAGGGCATTAACCCAGGCAGCCATGCGCAGCGAGATATTTTTTTCATCAGCGGTGGCTGCCGTGTTTTGATAGGCCCGGCTGATCCAGTCTTTTAGCTGACTTCTCACCCGGTCAAGATCCCAGTACTCATCGGTTAAGCCCTGGATTCGTTCGAAATGGCAGACGATCGCTCCCCCGACATTAGCGACAACATCGGGGACAACCGGAATATTTTTGTCCTTTAGCTGCTCTTCAGCATCAGGAGTGACCGGACCGTTGGCCGCTTCAATAATCACACCGGCTTTGATATTGGCAGCATTATTAACGGTTATTACACTTTGGACTGCAGCGGGGATCAAAACATCGGCTTGTAGTTCTAAAAGTTCATCGTTTGATATCGGCCTAGTGCCCGGGAAATCAACCACCGAACCGGTTTCTTCAACAAAGCGGTTTAGGGCCACGCAGTCTATACCTTCTTCACTATAAATAGCCCCGTAAACATCACCAACCCCGATCACCTTGTAACCGCCTTTTGTTAAGTAGCCGGCCAGGACTGAACCGACCTTGCCAAAGCCCTGCACTACCACGCTACAGCCTTCTTTCAAGCCATAGTCCGTGATAGCTTGCTCAAAAACATAGTAAACCCCCAAACCGGTGGCTTCATCAGTACCGAGGGTGCCGCTAACAGCGGTTGGTTTATCGTTTATGGCCGCCGGGCTGTGAAAACCGACAATAGATTCGTATTCATCGAGCATCCAGCCTTGAGTTTTTTCACTGGTGCCGATATCGGC
>PWMM01000317.1 GCA_003558195.1 Syntrophomonadaceae bacterium | reverse complement strand
GTTGTGCCTGTAAATATTTATGATGAAGTCAAGGTGTCATTCCTTGACTATGCCATGAGCGTTATCGTCAGCAGGGCCCTTCCCGATGTCAGGGACGGATTGAAGCCTGTTCACAGGCGAATTCTTTATGCCATGGCAGAAATGGGTTCTACGCAAGATAAACCATACCGTAAATCGGCCCGTATCGTTGGAGAAGTGCTGGGTAAATATCATCCCCATGGTGATGTTGCTTTGTACGACGCCCTGGTGCGCTTGGCACAGGATTTCACGACCCGTTATCCCCTTGTTGACGGGCATGGCAATTTTGGTTCTCAGGATGGTGACTCTGCTGCGGCTATGCGCTACACGGAGGCTCGCCTTTCTGCTATTGCCGGCGAACTATTAACAGACTTGCATAAAGAAACGGTTGATTTCAGACCAAACTTCGATGAAAGTCTAAACGAACCGGTAGTTTTACCTTCCCGCTTTCCAAACCTCCTGGCCAATGGCTCTTCCGGCATTGCAGTGGGTATGGCTACCAATATTCCGCCTCACAACCTTAATGAATTAATTGAAGCGATCAGACACCTTATTGCTAATCCTGATGCATCGGTTCGAGATTTACTGCGCTTTATCAAAGGACCCGATTTTCCAACCGGTGGTATTATAGTGGGCCATGAAGGCATTCATTCTGCTTATACTACCGGGCGAGGAATTATAAAAATCAGGGGTTTGGTGCAGGTTGAAAAAAAAGATAAGGGCCGCAATCAGGTTGTGATCAGCGAACTGCCTTACCAGCAAAATAAAGCCAGGCTGGTTGAAAAGATCGCGGAGATTGTCAAGGAACGGAAGATGGAAGGTATCACCGATCTGCGTGATGAATCAGATCGTTCAGGCGTTCGTATAGTTATAGAAGTCAAAAAAGATTATGAACCCCAGGTGATTATAAATCAGCTTTACCAGTATACTTCATTGCAACAGACGTTTGGCATAATAATGCTGGCTTTAGTTGATGGACAGCCAAAGGTTCTAGATCTGAAGCAAATGCTTGTCTGTTACCTTGAGCACCAGAAAGATGTAATCAGGCGCCGTTCCCTTTTCGATTTAAGAAAAGCGGAAGAAAGGTTGCATATTGTTGAAGGACTGCTGGTTGCTCTTGATCGTCTGGATGAAGTAATAGCCTTAATCAGAGCTTCCAAGGATGTAGCTACCGCCCGGCAGGGTCTTATGGATTTGCTCAGTATCTCTGATAAACAGTCCCAAGCGATACTTGATATGCGTTTGCAGCGACTCACCCAGCTTGAGATATCGAAACTGGCGGAAGAAAAGAAGCAATTAATTGAAAAAATAACATACCTGAAGCGGGTTTTGGAAGACGATAAATTAGTGTTGTCTATTATAAGCGATGAACTGACTATTATACAGAACAAGCATGCTGATGAAAGAAGGACCCAGATAGTTGCTGATGATGGTGATGTAGTGCTTATCGATTTAATTTTTCAAGAAGATGTCGTTGTAACGCTAACCGATCGTGGTTATATCAAAAGACTGCCTTTAACGACTTATCGAAGCCAGCACCGGGGTGGCCGTGGTGTTCTAGGGATGCAGACCCGGGAAAATGATTGTGTAGAACAATGTCATGTAGCATCGACTCATGACCGGTTACTTTGTTTTAGCAACCGGGGTAAGGTCTATTTGTTAAATATTCATGAGGTCCCGGAATCTGGAAGGCAATCCAGGGGAACAGCCCTGGTTAATTTACTACCCCTGGAGGAAAAAGAGTATATTACAGCGACTTTGCCTATTAACCAGTTTAGTGAAGATAGATTTTTGCTGATGGTCACAGTAAGGGGCATGATTAAGAAAACTTCATTAAAAGAGTACCGCAATACAAGAAAAACTGGCCTCACGGCATTAAACCTGTCATCTGAAGATGAACTAATGGCGGTAAGGTTGACAGACGGCCAAAAAGAAGTAATTGTTGGGACCAGTGCCGGTTTATTTGTCCGCTTCTCAGAAAGGGAAGTGCGGCCCATGGGCCGGGCAGCGAGGGGAGTTAAAGCGGTTACCCTTGGACCTGAAGATAGAGTAATCGGTGCAGACCTTGTTACTGGTGAAGATCAGCTCTTAATCGCTTCTGCTAAAGGTTACGGAAAGCGTGTCCTTGTCAAAGAATTTAATGCTCAGCGGCGTGGTGGCAAAGGTAATATTGGCATGAAAACAACCAGGAAAAGTGGACCCCTGGCCGTATTCATGGTTTTAACCGGAAAAGAAGAAGAATTTATAATTGTTACTGCCCGGGGAGTAATAAACCGTCAGAAACTGGAAGAAGTTTCGTTAATGAAACGATATGCTCGGGGTGTAACCTTGATCAGGCTGGATAAAGATGACCGCCTGGTTAACCTTATCGGGCTGGATTAGTCATTTTCATACAATCAATTCAAGCAGGAAAGGGTGTTGTTTTTGATTACACAAAAAAAAGTTAAGATTACCGATACATCATTGCGTGATGCACATCAATCACTTCTCGCTACCAGGATGCGCCTGGTAGAAATGCTGCCAGTGCTGGATTTAATGGAGCAGGTTGGATATCATTCCCTTGAAGTTTGGGGAGGAGCAACATTTGATTCCTGCATGCGTTACCTTGATGAAGATCCCTGGGAGCGACTGCGCCAACTGCGCAAAGGTTTGAAAAAAACCAAACTGCAAATGCTTTTAAGAGGCCAGAATATTCTTGGCTATCGCCACTATCCGGATGATGTTCTTGTTGAGTTTGTCAAGAAAGCGGTGGCCAATGGTATAGATATTATAAGAATTTTTGATGCACTAAATGATTTGCGAAACATGGAAAAAGCGATAGATGCAACGAAGCAAGAGGGGGCTCATGCTCAAGGTACAATTAGTTATACCATCAGCCCCTTTCATGACAACGATTATTTTGTAAAGATCGGATCTGAGTTAAAGGATATGGGTGCTGACTCGCTTTGTATCAAAGATATGGCTGGATTGATATCTCCCTTTAATTCTTTTACACTGGTAAAACGTCTTAAAGAAGAAGTTGGGTTACCTGTTCAGCTGCACTGTCATTATACAAGTGGTATGGCTTCGATGGCCTACATTAAAGCGGTTGAAGCTGGTGTTGATGTGATTGATACCGCTACTGCTCCACTTTCGATGGGAACCAGTCAGCCTGCTACTGATACCCTGGTTGCAGCTTTGAAAGATAGCCCTTATGATACCGGGTTAGATTTGGATCTTTTAACAAAGGTAAGTGATTATTTCAGTGAAATAAGCTGCGATTATGAAATCCCGAGAAATGTAATGGGCGTTGACACTAATGTCTTGAGTTATCAAATACCAGGGGGCATGATTTCTAACCTGGCTTCACAGTTAGCAGAGTCAAAGGCCACCCATCTACTTAAAGATGTGCTTGCTGAAGTGCCAAAAGTTAGGGCCGATCTTGGATATCCACCCCTTGTTACTCCCAGCAGCCAGATTGTAGGTACCCAGGCTGTAGTAAATGTACTAACCGGTGAACGCTACAAGATGGTTTTAACAGAAGTTAAAAACTATGTTCGCGGTCTTTATGGAAAGCCTCCTGGAGAGACCAGTGCTGAGTTGCGAAAGATTGTATTAAAAGAAGAGGCGCCTATAACAGGCCGACCTGCTGATTTATTGGAGCCTCAGCTGGAGCAAGCGAAAAGTGAAATTGCTGACTATATTGAGCAGGAAGAAGATGTGCTTTCTTATATCATCTTTCCTAATGTAGCGCTGGATTTCTTTAAAAGGCGTAAAGGCGAACTGCCGCCCTTAGATTTAAGAGATACCTGCAGTAATTATGCTAATAATGAAAAGGCCTCTAAAGTTAATAAAAATAATAACAACTTGAATTTTGACAATATCTACCAGGTTGATGAAAGCCTATTCTGGAGTGATGATTTAAATATTGTGTATCCGGCAAATTAAAATGTTTTTATTAAATCATGCTCGTTTAATAGGGATCACGGTATAATGAAAAATACCGTAAATTCCCAAAGTAAGTTCCACAGTGGGAAGCCTGTTGCGATAACCCTGAAAAACCAATGGATTTAAGTATGAGAAAACTTATTAAGGAGTCGTCAAAGGTAAAAAAATTGCGT
>PWMM01000068.1 GCA_003558195.1 Syntrophomonadaceae bacterium | reverse complement strand
GGGATTTGCCTGGAGTGCCAGGGGCCCGATGAACAGCAGCTTCGCGCTATGTGCAGGGCTAAGACTGGTGAAGTAGATCTCGCCGGCAAGCCGCTTCAGGCTATTTTTAATCCTGCTGCTGCCGATGCACTGCTAAAAGGCGTAAAGAATGTTTTCAGAGATAAGGAGTTGCAGGTGGTAGAATTTTCCTGCGGGAGCGCTAATCAAAAAACCCATTTTGAAGCGCGCCTGGTGCCAAGCGGTAGAGAGGAAGTGTTGGCCCTGGGCCGGGAAGTAAAGGCGGGCATGGATAATGAAAGTCCTCTCCAGCATTTAAAGCTCCATGACACTTTAACCGGTCTTTACAGCCGGGCTTATTTCGAAGATGAATTAAAGCGCCTCGATGGGGGAAGAGATTATCCCGTAGCCATTATTTCTGCACATTTAGATGACTTGCAGCTGGTCAATGATGCTTTTGGTTATGAAACTGCAGACCACTATTTAGTGGCCGCAGCCAGGATTTTAAAAGAGAGCGTACGCTTTTCAGATATTTTGGCAAGGGTAGGTGGCGATGAATTTGCTTTGATTCTGCCACGCACTGTTTATAGCGCCGGAGAGCAACTGATGGTTAGAATTCGCAGGCATATTGAAGATTATAATCGCAAGCACTCCACCCTCCCAATTACTATGGCCATGGGCATTGCGTGTAGCGAAAGTCAAAATAAGCCTCTGCAAGAGGCTTACCGGGAAGTGGAATCCTTGGTAGTTGAAGATAAAAAACAGCGCAGTATCAAAGCCCAAAACGAAATTGTGCGGGCGGTCCTTTCCTCCTTTTTCTTTCGCGATAAAAAGACTGAAAAAAAATGGAACAGATGCAGGAACTATCTATCAAGCTGGGCCGTAAAACCGGTTTGAAGGAAAAACAGCTGGCTAACCTGGAGCTTCTAGCCAGGATTTATGATCTTGGCAAAGCAACTGTTTCAGAAGATATTTTAAACAAGCAGGGAAAGTTGACCGAAGCTGAATGGGATAAAGTGCGACAACATGTGGAAAAAGGTTATCGCATTGCCTCTGGATCAAGCGATCTTGCAGCCGTTGCCGAACTGATCCTGTTGCACCATGAAAACTATGATGGCAGCGGATATCCCTTCGGCTTAAAAGGCGAAGATATTCCTATTGAATGCCGGATTATTGCGGTGCTTGATGCTTATTTGTCCATGATTCAGGGTCGTCCCTATGGTCGTACCCTGACGGTAAAAGAGGCGATTTATGAACTGGATTATTGCTCTGGATGGCAATTTGATCCCCGGCTTATTCCCCTTTTAGCTTCCATGGTTTAAATTATTAATACCTTATAAAGAGCGGCCCAGGGCTAAGAGCGGTTGAAGGTAACTTTCAGGCAAGCTCCGCCTCCAGGATGATTCCCGATAGTGATGCTTCCACCGTGTTTTTCCACGATGGCCTTAGAGATAGCCAGCCCCAGGCCACTTCCGCCGCTTTGTTTGTTGTTATGGAAAAAGGGATCAAAGGCTTTTTCAAGTTCGTTTTCTTGAAAGCCGGGGCCGTCATCCCGCACCAGCAAAACCCCATTTTTTAATGTCACCGTAATTTTCTGCCGGGCATAATTGAGGGCGTTGCTGAGCAAGTTGAGCAAAAGGCGGTGGATTTTTTCAGGATCGCCCTTAATAGTGGGGTTATCTTCATCAGATACTAATTCTATGGTAATGTTGTATTCAAGGGCCAGGCTGTGCACGGCATGAATAGCTTCATTGACAGCTTCCTGGAGGTTTAAGGTCTCAAAGCGATACTGTTCATTTAGATTTTCCATTTTGGAGAGGTAGATAAACTCATCGACCAGTTTTTTCATCCGTCCTGATTCCTTGATGATAATATCTAAGCTTTGGTTTTTGCTTTCTTCATCGGGGATGATTCCATCTTTTAAAGCTTCAGCATAACCCTGGATCGACATTAACGGGGTTTTCAATTCATGCGAGGCTTTTTGAAAAAACATTTTTTGACTTTGATCATATTCAGCCAAACGGTCAGCCATTTCATTAAATGTATGGGCCAGTTCTTCTACCTCGTCGCCGGTACTAATATCTAACCTGCCGTTAAATTTTCTTCTGGCCAGTTCGCCGGCCCGGCTTTTTAACTGTTGCAATGGTCCGACGATGACCCGGGTAGCAAAAACTGCAGCAAAGCTTGATACTATAATCCCCGTTACGGCGGCAAAGCCCAAAATGCTCAAAATGCTTCGGTTTAACTGGGTTAGGACATCAAGTTGGGAATAAAGAATCAGGGCAGCTTCTTTCTGGTTCCCCCCCAGAGTTACAGGAAATGAAACGGCTACCTGATCTTGCTCAACCATGCTTTCGCTGCCCTTTTCACTGAAAGCCAAGTCCATAAATGATTCATTGATTATTTCGGCTCCGGGGGGATAGACTTCTAACTCGCTGCTGTCAAGGATGGTGCCATCCGGGGCAATAAGGACGTACTCGGCATAGGCGATCCGGTTGGCCAGGTTGAAAAAAGCCCCGCGCATGTGGCTGCTGCGGTGCATGCCCGGGTCGACGGCGCTGGCAGAGAGGGTTTCGGCTACACGGTAGAGGCTGCGCACCGTATCGTTGATCAGATACTGGCGGACTGTAAGACTAAAAGCCAGGGCCAGAACGATAAAAGATATTAATAGGATGGCCAGGTAGCCGGTAAAGATTTTTTTAAACATCTAACTTGTACCCGTAACCCCAAACCGTGGCCAGCCTGGGTCGGGCTCCTTTCTCGTGCATTTTTTTACGGATCCGCTTAACGGTGTTGTCAACGGCTCTTTCTTCTCCCTCATAATCAAAGCCCCAGATGTTTTCTAAAAGGGCTTGCCTGCTGAAAGGCCGGTTGGGTGAGGCCGCCAGGATATATAAAAGATCGAATTCCTTGCTGGTAAAGTTTAGGTCAACGCTATCTACAATTACCTTGCGCTTATCAGGGCTAATAACCATGTTATCATAAACCAGTTCTTTTAAAGCCGGGCTATCTTCTGCCTGTTTCAGACGGCGGAAGATATTTTTCACCCTGATTACCAACTCCCGGGGGCTAAAAGGTTTAGCCATATAGTCATCTCCGCCCATTTCTAAGCCCAGCACCCGGTCGAACTCTTCCCCACGGGCTGAAACAAAAATGATTGGAGTGGTGGATTGTTGCCGGATGGTTCTGCACAAAGATAAGCCGTCCTGCCCGGGCAGCATAATATCCAGCACAAACATATCCGGGCTGTTGTTGAGCAGAGCGCTATTAAGATCTTCAGCTGAAGAAAATGTTCTGACTGCAAAACCTTCTTTTTCCAGGTAGCGTTTCATTAAATTTCGGATGTTATCTTCGTCATCGAGAACCCAGACTTCTTGCATCACAACGCTCCTTTTAGCGATTTATCTAAATAAAGCCTCTGAGGTTTTATTATTACCATAAATGCGCTTGAGAAACAAGATGATGGAAAAAAGGCACGGAGACCAGCCCTTCAAGCGGGTCTCCGTGATTAATATCTATATAAAGCCCGGGGGTTGCGAGGTAACAAATCCGCCCGGGACGGATGCATTGGTTGTAACCGGCATTTATATCTAAACGGATGTTAGTATTCCAGGGATGCTTAAAGCCGGCGGCTGCTTTTTTTAAGAGCTCTTATTCCACCTGGCGGCACCCTGCCTGCTGCCTAAAATTCATATCTCCTCTTTCCCAGCCGCTTTTATGCCGGTTCTGGCGGTGACTTTCAAAACGATTCCTCAATTCTTCAGGAATTACTTTGCTTAATTCTTCCAGGCGTTCTTCCCTCAATTCCCTGTGTTCTTGTTTAGCCTCCTGAAAAGCTTCATAATCGCCTTTCTCTTTTAACTCTCGCATTCTTGCTCTAAGCTCTTCTTTTAACTCCTGGTATTCAGTGATAATCTCGATAAATGTTTCCTGTTCTTCTACAGGGAGGGTGCCCATGATGCAATCAGGATTTCCTCCCCCGAACCCCTGGCCGCCGAAACTGTATCCGGCACCAGAAAAAACTGCCAGGGCCAGGGCAATTACTGATAAAGTTATAAATGCTGTGCGCATTGTTTCTACCTCCTTCAAAAAATTTACTTTGTTAATCTTGCATTTTCATTATAAAAGGCAAGATTGGCAGATTCGTGCCTTAAATGTTAAAAATTTATTAAGAATATGTGACAGGGGCACAGGTACCCCCCTTGGGAGAGGGGGATAGATTTCTTGTACCAAACAATTATTTACTAAAACTGTTTAAGCTGGGTTAGGGGGTAGACCCTGTTATATGCGCTGATTTAAGAAGTCTATTTTTCGATCGGTATAGCGGGAACAAGTTTCTGGGACGTGGGGACAGGTTCCTTGTCCCAACTTTTTTAAAAGCTACCTTTTCTTTTATTTTTTAAAAGATGTGTCACGTACCAGGTAGCGCCAACCGACGGTGTTGAGCTTTGATTATAAGCCAAGGGTGCTGATTTTAAAAGGTTTATTTCGGGGTTGATTGATCCTGATACCGGCTGGCTCGCTTCAGGAATGATTGTGTGGGTCACTGGAGACGATGGCAATAAATACTTCAACCAGCTCGGGGTCAAACTGGGTTCCTGATTGTTTCTTGATTTCTGCTAAGGCTTTTCCTTGTGATACTGCATTTTTATAGGGGCGATTGTTGGTCATTACATCATAGGCTTCGGCGATACTAAAAATACGGCATTCAATGGGTATTTCTTTGCCTTTTAAACCCATGGGATATCCGCTACCATCCCAGCGTTCATGATGCTTTAAAATTAAATCAGCTACTCCTTCAAGATTGCCTGAAGCTGAAGCAATCCGGTAACCTTTTTCAGAGTGCTGCTTCACAGCTGCCCATTCGTCTTGATTCAGTGGTCCGGGTTTATAGAGAATGTGATCTGGAACACCTACTTTTCCCAGGTCGTGAACCTGGGCCAGGAGAGTCAGTTTAGTCAACTGGCTGGTGTGTAAGTTAATTTTTTCTCCTACAGCCAGGCATAGTTTTTCCAGGCGCTGGACGTGCCCCTGGGAAATAAAATCCCTTTGGGCGAGGGCCGTCATCAGACTCTGGGCGATATCATTGCGAGCAGAATTATTTCTTTGCAGTTTATTTTTAAACATTTCATCTTCAGCTTCTTTAAGGATGCCTTTCAGAGTAGTCTTGCTGTTTTCCGCCGTGGCTATTCCCATGGATATACTTAAAGGTAAACTAGGGTTATGCTGGTTATAATGGGCAACCTGGTAGCGGATTTGACGGGCCAGCCGTTCGCTTTCATCTTTGCCGGTAAGCGGCAAAATTGCTGAGAATTCATCTCCTCCCACCCGGGCCAGAATACCGGAATGACCAAGATTTTCATTTAAAATGGCGGCACAGGTTTTTAGCAGCCGGTCACCGGCTGCATGGCCCAGGGTATCGTTAAGTAGTTTTAAGCCGTCGATGTCGGTGGAAATCACGGTCAGGGGATATTCTTGCTTGTTTTCCAGCTGTTTTAGCCTGGCTTCAAAAAAGAAACGGTTGTTCAAGCCGGTAAGCTGATCATGGTAACTTAAGTAGTAGAGCTTTTCCTCGCTGTAATCGAGTGCTTCTTCGGCTGTAGTTAGTTTGCTGATTATATTTTCCAGCTCCTGGTTAGTTTTTTTGAGCTCACTTTTACTTTCTTCCAGGTGTTTTAAATAGGTTTGGCCTCTATCGAGGAGGTTGTTGATAGTATTGATCAAAACGGCAAGTTCATTTTTGTTTTCCATAGGAATTCGGTAATCCAGGTTATTTTCTACATCAATTTTTTGCAGGTGGCTTTCCAGGCGGAGCAGGGGTTTGTGGGTATAGGTATGTTGATATAGCATAAACGCCATTGAAATTATTAAGGCTGCGGTTAAGGCGGTCAGAAACTCAGCCGTTAAGCGATCACTTCTAGCCTTGAAAATACTGAGCGGAGTGAAACTGGCCAGCTTCCAACCGGTCCCAGGGATTTGAAGTTGCGCCAGGTAACCTTCTTCATCAGCAAGCATGATCTTAACTGTGTTGATGCTTCCAGCATTTGTTGCAACATGGCTTTCTATGGAGTGGCCGTAGTGCTCGTCGAAGGTGACCAGGCGAGAATCAGGATCGTAGCCCATTTTGGGATGGGCAATAATATGGTCTCCGGCATCAATGAGAAAATAATAAGCTTCTTCTTCTAAATTATTATTACTGGATTCTTCATTAACCAGGTTAATGATTTCTTCAACCGCTATGTCTCCGGCAACTACGCCCATAAGTCCATTAGTGCTGTCATATACGGGTGTAGCAATGGTGAAAATAATCTTATCGCTGCTGGCGTTGGTAAAGGCTTCGGTGAAAGTGGTCTGATTATCTGCTAATGCTTTAATGTACCAGGGTCTTTTTCGCAGGTCAAAATCATCTGGCGGAACCCAGCCACTGGCATTGAGCATCTGGTTGTCGGAAGTGCCGAAATAAATTGATTCGAAATTAGGGTTGTTTTTTAGCAGGGTTTCTAAAAAGGCCAGGGCTTCCTCGTCAGACCATTTCTCGAGGGATAAAAAGAAACCGGCTGCCTCTATAGTCCTGGTTTTTTTAGTCATCCAGCCACTTATTACTTCACTTTTCGAATAAACTGCCATTTTGGTTGACTTTTCGGCAGTTTCAAGTAGCTGGCGGCTGGTAACATGGTAATTATAGAACCAGCCGCTAACAAATATAATGATCATTATAAAGGAAAAAAGATACAAATTCCTGATTAAACGATACAATAACCTTTCTCCTTTTCATCTTTTATGACGAAGTTGCAGTTTTAGCAAGGTTCTTGCCCCGGTAGGTGTTATCATGCGATTACTTCTCTGCTTTTGTTGACGGTGGACCTAAGTGTTTCTTTAATTGAAGGCCTGACCTGATCTTGCTGTAAGTTGATTCGTTGAGCATCAAATGCTCTTAATTGTAAAACCAGTTTAAACAGTTGTGATCCCCGGTTCAAGTAACGAGTCCCTTTAAAACTGGTTAATTAAGCTGGAATATAAATATTTGACTTATCATAATGAAAACCCTCTATTTTTTTAAAAAATGTATATGCACAAATTGGCCTGATTGCAGTAGTTATTTTATAGTAGCCCGGCTAAATAAGCAATGATCAGAATCACTTTCAAAATGTTTTTATCACATAAAACAATTATCAACCCCGGAAAGGCCAGGGGGAAATGCTGAACTATGGGTTGATATTAAAAGTGGGCTTTAGTAGTGACATGTGGGCCGGGTAAAAAAGAGTACAGAACTGGACATAAAATATTTTAGCCTGGTTGTAATAATCAGCCAGGTCATGCTATAATAACAATATAAAGTCTATAGGAAATATATAAAATACTTCAAGGAGATGATTTTAATGTCCAATCATAATATAAAGCACGACCATAAACAAAGGGAAGCTAACAGGTTGATCAAGGAAAAATCACCTTACCTGCTTCAGCATGCCAATAATCCTGTTAATTGGTATCCCTGGAGCGAAGAAGCCTTTTTAAAGGCTGAAAGGGAAGATAAACCGGTATTTTTGAGTATCGGTTACTCCACCTGCCACTGGTGCCATGTTATGGAAAAGGAGTCTTTTGAAGATGAAGAAGTGGCCGGGCTTCTAAACAAGGATTTTGTGGCCATTAAAGTAGACAGGGAAGAACGCCCGGATTTAGACCAGGTTTATATGAACGTCTGCCAGGCTATTACCGGGCAGGGTGGTTGGCCGCTTACAATATTTATGACTCCCGCTAAAAAGCCTTTTTTTGCGGCTACTTACCTGCCCAAGCACACGCGCATGGGGATAAGCGGGCTGGTAGAATTTTTGCCGAAAGTGGCTGAAATCTGGCAGCTGGACCGTCAGAAAGTAGAGCAATCGGCTGAAGAAATTGTCTCAGCCTTGCGCAGGCAGGCTGAAGGCCCTGATTTACATGAAGGGCAGAAAGAAAAAAGCCTTCATCCTGAAGAAATTTTAGATCAGGGTTTCCGGGGTTTACAAAATACCTTTGACGAGCAGTACGGTGGTTTCGGGGGAGCCCCTAAATTCCCATCTCCGCACCAGTTGATCTTTTTGCTGCGCTATTTTAAAAGAAGCGGTTCTAAAGAAGCCTTGCAAATGGCTATTACAACTTTACAGAAAATGTATGCAGGTGGGATATTTGATCAGCTCGGTTACGGTATGCACCGCTATTCTGTTGACCGCCACTGGCTGGTACCCCATTTTGAAAAAATGCTCTATGATCAGGCTACCACCATAGAGGCCGCTTTAGAAGCTTACCAGGCATCAGGCGATCCCCAAATGGCCTCTTTCAGCCGTAAAATAATGAGCTATGTTTTAGATGAACTGCAGTCTGTTGAAGGTGGGTTCTAATCGGCTGAAGATGCAGACAGCGAAGGGGAAGAAGGGGTTTTTTATGTTTTCAGCCGTCAGGAATTTATAAAACTGCTGGGTCAGGAAAAAGGAGCCCTTTTGGCTGATTATTACGGTGTAACCGATGCCGGAAATTTTGAAAAGGGTAAAAGTGTGCTGCATCGTCCTTACGATGACCGGGATTTTTGCCTTCAGAATAAGCTAACAGAGGAACAACTGCAAAGCTTGCTCAAAGAAGGGCGAGCAGTTCTTCTAAAGGCTCTTTCCGAGAGGGAACGTCCCTTTCTGGATGATAAAATTATCACTGCCTGGAATGGAATGATCATTGCAGCTTTAGCGAAGGGTTCGGAAGTTTTAGATGACCGGCATTATGCTGATGCTGCCGGTCGGGCAGCTGATTTTATCTTTGCAAAAATGACTGCTGAAGGTGGCCAGTTATACCGCCGCTATCGCGATAATGAAGCAGCTATACCAGCGTTTTTAGAGGATTATGCCTTTTTAGCACGAGGTTTGCTGGATTTATACCAGGCCACATCAGACCCGGAACGACTCGAGCAGGCTAAGAGAGTGGTTGCTGAGATGGATCCATTTTTAAATCAGGATAAGGGTAAGCTTAAATTCAGTACTACCGGGGAAGATCTGGCTGATCTGCCGCTCTATGTGGAAGCATACGATGGAGCAGTGCCATCGGGTGTCTCAGCGGGAGCAGAGGCATACTTGCGACTCGGTTTTCTTACTGGAGATAAAACCCTAATTCGCAAGGGTAGACTTTTGCTAAAAGCGCAGTCCCAAATGCTAAAGCGATTCCCAACCGGGCATACAGCCATGCTAACTGTCCTTGATTTTGCCCTTGAACACTTCGGCGAGGCCTGAGGCATTAAGCCGCCGGGATAGGGTTCTGAAGGTTTAGCGATTTTAAATGAGGAATCAGGCTTTCTTTGATTTAGAGTGCGGGATTACTTTCCTCACACCGCCCCTGGGGTTTGCTACATCACCCTTGTAGCGGGGGATAATATGAATATGGTAGTGGAATACTGTCTGACCGGCAGCCAGGCCGATATTAGCCCCGACATTATAGCCATCAGGTTGATATTTAGCCTGCAGGTAGTCTTTAACCTGGTAAGACAGCCTGGTTATCGCTGCCTGCTCTTGAAAACTGGCTTCGAAATAGGTTTCCACATGCCGCTTCGGTATAATCAATGTGTGGCCTTCGCTGACCGGGCAGCCGTCATAAAAAGCGAGGGCCAGTTCGTTTTCAGCGATTACTGCTAAGTTGCCGCTCTGGCAAAAAACGCATTGCTTCATTGTATAAATCCTCCTCTGCTCTAGTGCTCCTATTTTGCATTTAACCTGCTTTAAATAGAGTTGAAAGCGTTTCTATTTTAACTATATCATAAGTACATGAGTTTTTTTAAAACAATAGTTGATAGAATACATCAACACTAAAAAACTAATCACTGGAAAGGTTTGACCGGCTTTTTGCTAGTCATTTTGCGGGCAAGATCATCGATGTTTTATTAAAATTTTAGCATTAAGGTCTACTGAGAACCTTTGGTATTGTCATTTTTTTATAACCTGATTAAAATTCACATTGCCAGGATAGCAGGGGTGCCGTAATCTGCAGAAGGATTTTTTTTTGCTGCGGTGAATTATGTAAGTAAGCAATTAAAAGGAAATGGCCGTTTAGCAAACCTGGCCGATCCAAGCGAAGAACAATCGAATATGACAGGAGAGGAGCCGGAAGGATTGGGCGATTTAAGCAGGGCGGAACGATTTTTAAATGCTTATGCAGCAATTGAAAAAGAGATGAAAAGAATTCTTGAATCTACAGATCATCGCCCTTTTTTTGAACTGGTTAATAAAAGTGTTCGAATTAATCCGATTATAGAGCGTTACCGCTTTGATCTCAAAGAATATGCTGAACTACGAAATGCGATTGTGCATGACCGGGCCGGTGGTGAAATAATTGCCGAGCCCAACAGTGCAGTAGTTAAAAACATCGAGCATATTGCCGGGCTGCTTTTAGAGCCGCCGCGTGTACTACCTTTATTTAAGAAAGAGGTTTTAACTCTTTCTGCTGAACAACCCGTAGCCAGGGCGATCAGAGATTTAAGCAAGCTATCATACACCCAGGCTCCGATTATGGAAGATGGTAAAGTAAAGGGGTTGCTTACTTTAAAGATGATTGTGCAATGGATGGGCCACAGCCTGGCTAATAACACTTTTGATATAGAAAAGACGACCATCGGTGATTTACTGGATCAGCTTAATGTCTCTAACGGTTATGAATATGTTTCGGCCGGGAAATCTTTGCTGGAGATCCCTGATTTGTTTTATCGCTGGCAGGACCAGGGTGAAAAACTGGAGGCAGTTTTGATCACCGAAAACGGCAAAAAAGATGAACCGCTGCTGGGCATTATAACTAATCGGGATCTACCGCTGGTGCATCGTTCACTGGAATAAAGTAAAATAAAAACTTAAGACTGGCAAAGTATTTTAAGATCGCTTTACGAGATAGAACAAAAGCCTGACCTATTAGAGTCTAAATACGGGCTTTATTTATAAATTAACGGGGAGTTGAAAGATGAAACTTCAAAAAGCACTTACTTATGGCCTGGTTGCCTATATTATAGTTATACTTGTCCTCGCCGGACTCTATTTCACCGGGTTTGATGAACGGGTAGTGGGCTGGAATCCCTTTAAAGTTGATTTTTTTGATAGCTCTGAAGAAGAGGCGGATCCTGCTGAAGAAGATGAAGCCCGGGAAGATCAGATTAATTATTACGAGTTGCTTTTTAGCGCAAACAAGGATCCCCATTTTACCCCCGGCCCGAAACCGGAACCGGAACCCGAGCCGGAACCTGAACCAGAACCGGAACCGGAGCCGGAACCGGAACCTGCTCCTGCACCGGCGCCCCAGGAAAGTACTGCTTCCTCAGATACTTCAGCTGCTGCTAAAGAACAGGAAATGATCAATTTCATAAACTCGGCCAGGAGCAGCGCCGGGTTGCCTGCCCTGCAGGTTAATAGTCGTCTTACTACAGCTGCCCGGGCAAAAAGCAGGGATATGGCTGTTAACAACTATTTTAGTCACCATTCACCGACCTATGGCAGCTTTACTGATTTGCTAAGGAACTATGGTATCAGCTACCGATCTGCGGCTGAAAATATTGCCTGGAATTCAAATGGCAGTGTTCGGAGAGCGCACAACAGCCTCATGAACTCCCGGGGCCACCGGGCTAATATTTTGGGTCGAGATTATAAACAGGTGGGTGTGGGAATCCATGCCAGGAGTGACGGCAGGCATTATTACACCCAGTTGTTCGTGGGCAATTGATTTTTAAGAAGCCAGGAGAAGATATTACTCGCTGTTGATAGCAGCGAAAAGGAGGTAACTAATGAACAAATATGACCTGATCGTAATCGGCGGAGGCACAGCCGGTATGAACCTGGTTAATCCTTTAACTAACCGAGGTTGGAAAGCAGCACTGGTAGAATCTGCGCATTTAGG
Organism: Syntrophomonadaceae bacterium; assembly: GCA_003558195.1. Lineage (GTDB taxonomy): Bacteria > Bacillota > Dethiobacteria > DTU022 > DTU022 > B1SED10-74M. The sequence goes on along the minus strand of PWMM01000068.1, from coordinate 3,649 downwards.
AGGCACCTGCATCAACGTGGGCTGTATTCCCTCAAAAACCCTGATTAGCTCCGGGCGGGTGATGCAAACCGTACGTGATGCTTCGAAACTGGGGGTGATTGCAGAGCCACCTCGGGCTGACTGGACGGCCATGGTACAGCGCAAAGATGAGCTGGTGGGCAAAATTCGCGGCCGTAAATATAAAAATGTGGAACGCAATGAGAATATAACCCTTTATGAAGGGCGAGCTTCTTTTAGTGGACCGCAGAGTATTGAAGTCAATGGAGAAAACCTCTCAGCCGATAAGATTGTTATCGCCGCTGGGTCCCGCACTGCTGTTCCGCCTGTTAAAGGGTTAGAGAAAAGCGGATACCTTACCTCAACATCTATCATGGCCATGGAAACACTTCCCACCAGCATGCTTGTTTTAGGTGGCGGGATTATAGCGCTAGAATTCTCACAGCTTTTTAACCGGCTGGGAGTGGAAGTAACCGTATTACAGCGTGGAGAACGCCTGGCCCCTAACCTCGACCCGGAAATATCAGCTGAAATTAAAATAATCTTGGAACAGGAAGGGGTCAAGGTGGTAGTTGACACCAATATCAGCTTGATTGAAAGAACTGCCGGGCAGGTAACGGTTACCGATGAGCGCACTGAGGGAGTTGTTCAATACAGTGCTGAAGAAATCTTAGTTGCTACGGGAAGGAAGCCCAACAGCGACTGGCTCAATCTCGAAAAAGCCGGTATTGCAACTGATCAGAGAGGCTTTATCACTGTAGATAGTTCCTTTAAAACCAGTGCGGAAAGGGTATGGGCCATTGGTGATATTATCGGCGGGATGATGTTTACCCATAAAGCCTGGCATGATTCGGTACTGCTGTCTCGTTATTTCAGTAATGGAGAAGAGATTAATCCTGCGGACCGGCTAATCCCCTTTGCTATTTTTACTGAACCTGAGATTGCCGGCGTTGGCCTCGATGAAGAGGCTGCTACAAAAGCCGGACATGAGGTTAAAGTCCATCAATACCCATTTCGGTTCCAGGGCCGGGCCAGGGCGATGGAAAAGTATGCCGGCTTTATTAAGATGATCATTGAAAAGAAAGGTGAAAAGATTTTAGGGGTTTACATGATTGGCCCGGAAGCGGGCGAACTAATCCATGAGCTGATTGCTGCAATGCATTTTGGAGCCACGGCAAAAGATATTCAAAATATAATTCACATTCATCCCACTTTATCTGAAGCGATTATCAATACAGCAGGAGCCGGGTAAAGATGAACCGGCCGGAGGAATCTAAATGTTAAAAATAACAATCCTGGGTTTGCTCATGCTCATAGGACTTACCATACCCGGCGGATCACTTTTTTCGAATTCGCCTGAAGACGAAGATTTACTTGCCGATCTGCCTGTAGAAGGAGATATGCCAGTGGATGACCATAGCCGGGATCCGTTCATGGATGAGGATCCGGGTTATGAAGAACATTATTACCGGGCCAGGGTATTAAGTGTAGAGGAGACCACGGTAGATGAGCAGGAGTTTTTTACCACCGTGGAACAGGAAATACTGGTTGAATTGACCAGCGGCCCTTTTGCCGGTGAAGAGGTCTCTATTTTAAATGTTTTTTTCGAAGGGGATCCTGTTTATGATTTTATCCTGGAAAAAGGTCAGGAAGTAATTGTTGTGACCCTGGGTCCGGAAGGCGATTTTGAACAGGCCCATGTTCAAGATTTAGCCCGCGACCGGGGTGTTTATTACCTGCTGGCTGTGTTTGCCCTGGCGCTGATCCTGGTTGGCCGGTTTAAAGGCCTTAAAACCCTGGTTACCCTGGCGGTAACAATTTTTCTTGTGTTCCAGTTTTTGCTTCCCCTGCTTCTGCTCGGGTACAGCCCCATTCCGCTGGCTGTAGTTATGGCTTCGCTGGCCATTACTTTTACTCTCTTTGTAATCGGCGGCCTTAATATAAAATCCCTGGTGGCTACCCTCGGTACAATCAGCGGGGTGATCGTAGCAGGCTTGATGGCTTTTTGGGCCGGTAGTATTTCAAGCCTGACCGGATTTGGGACCCATGAGGCGCAGATGCTTTATTTTCTCGATCAGAGCATTGACTTCAGGGGTTTGCTGTTTGCCGGTATCATAATCGGATCCCTTGGGGCTATCACCGATATCGGGATGTCTGTGGCTTCTGCTGCAGCTGAGATCAAGCAGGCCAATCCCGATATAACAGATCGTGAACTGTTCAAAGGTTCTTTGAATGTCGGTCAGGATATCATGGGAACAATGGCCAACACCTTGATCATGGCTTACGTGGGCGCAGCCACCCCGATGTTGCTTCTGGTGATGGGCTACGAGATGGACTGGCTTAAAATTATCAATATGGATATTATCGCTACTGAATTTGTGCGTGGCGCGGCCGGCAGCATTGGTCTTATCGCAGCGGTGCCGATTACCGCTTTTTTGGCAGCCCGGTTGATGGCCCGGTAAGCCCCTGGTAAAAATGCTTTATAAAGCCGACCGGATTTTTTTACCATTGCGGTAATGCCGCTTTAAAAATTAGTTTTTAAGAGATCATTTAGAAATCCATTTTTATGATCCCGGCTTGTCCGGGTTAGGATAAATTATTTAGTCGGTAGATATTGCATTAATGCCGGCAATGCGGCCCATGACCAGGGCTTCGGTGATGGCGCAGCTACCGAGCCGGCAGGCACCATGAATGCCGCCGGTAACTTCGCCGGCGGCAAAAAGTCCCGGGATCGGGTTTTGATCGGTGTCGATAACCCGGGCCGCTGAGTCGATCTGAATGCCCCCCATGGTATAGTGCACTTTTGGCCACATGCGCATGGCATAAAATGGTGGCTTAGTGATTGGAGCAGCTTTTCCTGACAGGGGTTTTTGAAAGTCGTCATCGTGCCCTTGCTCCAGCATGTTGTTGTAGCGGTTAACAGTTTGTTTTAACTTTTGAGCCTCAATGCCGTAATAACTGGCCAGTTGCTCCAGGGTTGAGAAGGTTTTTACCACGCCTTTTTTCAAAGCCCGGCTGATATCCCAGCCGGCATTTATCACCCCTGTCTCATCGGTCAGGCTTAATGCCGGGCGGCCGGTATTGATCAGCGCTTCAGCTACTTCTTTGCGGTTGCCCAGTTCGTTAATGAAGCGGGCTGTGGTTTCAGTGTCGATAATGAGGCCGTGAGACAGGACTACATAATCGCCAAACATGGGGCCAGAGCCGAATCCTTTTTCATCAGGTGAGGCAAAAGGGAACAGTTGAATCCTGGATAATTGTACCGGGTTGACCCCTAAAGCGAGGCATTCTTTTATTATTTCGGCGGTAGCGAAAAGCTTGTTGGTACTGGAAATGCTTTGGTCAAGGCGGGGGTCCTGGGCCTGGCGAAATGAAATATCGCTGCCAAAGCCCCCTGATGCTACAATTATAGATCGGACAGCGTAAATCACTTCTTCAGCGCCGGTGGCTCCTGTTGGGTAGTGATAGCCGCGGTGGATGGTTACCTTGCCGGTGCGGCCGCTGGTTCCGGGGAGCAAGTTTTTCACATAAACACCGGTATATACTGGTACTTTTAATGCTTTTAGACGGGCCAGCTGCTTTTTAATGATATCTCGCCCGGATACTGAGGCGGTGGTGTGGCAGCGGGGTACTGAATGGCCTCCGAATAAGT
>PWMM01000313.1 GCA_003558195.1 Syntrophomonadaceae bacterium | reverse complement strand
TCGGTAATGACAGCACTGTCAGCACAAACTACCCGGTTCAGACTGCCAATCTTACTAATATAAAGAAGGTTAAAGCCGGGGGTATGCACTCCCTTGCCCTAGATGACAGCGATGAAGTTTGGGCCTGGGGTGTAAACTGGTTCGGCCAGCTCGGTGATGCCACAACAACAAATCTGCTTAAAACACCGGTCCGGGTAAAGGGTCCTGCAGATGAGGACTTCCTTAGCGCGGTGGTGGCATTGGGGGCGGGTGAACATCATTCCCTGGCCGCAAAAAGTGATGAGACAGTACTGGCCTGGGGTAGAAATGATGAAGGCCAGCTGGGAGACGGCACTTTGACTCAAAGCAACCGGCCTGTATACGTTTTAAGCGGTATGGAAGAACCCTCAACCGGCTCCCTCACTGTAACCATCAAACCGGAGGCGGCGCGCACGGCCGGGGCCCAGTGGAAATTGACCAGCGGTCCGGATCAGGCATGGAGGAACAGCGGGGCTACCCTAAGCAATTTGCCGGCAGGCAACTATGAGATTACCTTCAAGGATATCTCTGCCCACTCTGCCCTGAGCAGTCCCTTGAATATCAGCGTCACCGTCGCTGCCGGGGCAGCGGTGACAAGAACGGGGACCTATACCTATATCGGCCAGAGTTTTAGCGATGTGCCGTCCACCCATACCTTCTACAAGGACATTGAAGCGGTTAAAGCGGCGGGTATTACCGGGGGCTACCCGGACGGCAGGTATGGGCCTAATGACCAAGTCACCCGGGGGCAGATGGCCGCCTTTTTGGCCCGGGCACTCAAGCTGACCAACCCGGGTACGAAGCAGACCTTTAACGATGTGCCGCCGACCCATAGCTTTTACAATGAAATTGAGGCCATGGTGGCAGCAAAAATTGCCGGCGGTTACGGGGATGGCACCTATGGTCCCGCCGATCCTATCACCCGCGGGCAGATGGCCGCCTTTTTGACCCGGGCTTTTAAGCTGACCGACCCGGGCACTGGGCCGACCTTTAGCGATGTGCAGACCACGCATACCTTCTACAAGGACATTGAAGCGCTGGCGGCATCCGGGATCACCAGCGGTTACGGGGATGGCACCTACGGTCCCGCCGACCTGGTTACCCGCGGGCAGATGGCCGCCTTTCTGGCCCGTGCCCTGGGACTGCATAATTAAGCGCAGGAAAGAGATCGTTCGCTAAACGCTCTTAAGTGCCTGATTAAACGGGGCTGCCGAGAACCCTTCGGCAGTTCCGTTTTTTGCAGATTCAGGTCGAGGCAGATGATTAGATCATGCCAGACCAGATCATAAGTTTATGACTGCATGGGTTAAAACTGAGCGGATTAAGCTAGAGGTTGATGAATCCCATTGAGATCAAATTTTCTAAACTGGGAGGTATTATTAATTGTGTGGCTGAGCAGTTAAGGAGAGCCTGAGTTGATACCATGTTCGCATCCTCAGTTATAAAGAAGACAGATACTAATACAATATTCATTTACAATGTTTAGGCTTCAACACCAACTCTGGCAGTAGGTGACCCAATACGAAAGGGAGTTTCAGAGAAGTTGAAACGTATCCATTTGCTGTGTTAAATTGCCTTTACTGAATCGCAATCAGTAGAAAAAGAGTTATTGAGCATGCCATCGATTTGATCTACAGCTTGCGGACACTCTAAATATTCAGCTAAAGCGTGAAGAAGTAAAAATATCTAATAACCTATCTCACTTTTAGTTGAAGGTTATTTCTTTTTAGGAGGCAATTATGATGTCAAAAAATCTTTTAAGGCATATAAAACAGGAACGAATCAAAAAGGGTTTAAATACTGCCCAATTATCAGAGACGATGGGCTATACAAATATCAATAAAGGGATGAGAAGAATTATTGATCTGGAGCGTGAAGGTTAAGTTCATCCTGAAGTATTGGAGAAGATCATTGAAGCATTAAAGTTGGACAGGGATAAAACAGATCAGTTAATTGAAAAAGATAAAGAGCAACAAAAAAGGGAGTTTGAAGAATGGGTAAATTCTCCAATTAAGTGGTACCTGAATCCGTGACCATTGTTCACGGATTCAGGTATTAGTTGATCGATCAAGGTAAATGTAAAGAACCTAACCAGTAGGAAAATATCTTATGTAAGTTTTCCTCTTAATCAGCTTAATCGGATTAGAAAAGGTTTTACATGGAAAGAGATAAGATCGATTAGAGGAGATCAAAGCAGACTTTGAAAGCTGTAAGCAGTAAATATTTGTTTCCTTATAACTTACCGATCTTTTGCAGCATGTAATTAACATCTTTATTAATCGAAATATGAATACATTATTTAAACATATCGTAATAATTCGATAAAAACAATTAACTCAGACAGGATTTTTTAATTACTTGGCGAATTATTGATAAATAATAATCAATTTTTAGATATTTGCAATTTCTAAAGCTATAATGATAATAATTAATCCAGGATCCGTATCGGTTTTTACATGTAGTTGCAAAATCAAAATATCTACTTATCAAGCACTCAAATTGTTATTAAAATTAAATATAAAAATACTGTATGGACATAATTTGTAATGAACCGGTTTTTACTTTCTTTTTCGTAGGTTATTAAAGGCGAAGGCAGGTGGTGAAAAAGATAGTAATAGATTGGACAGCTTAATGATATGGTTACCAACATTACCAAACCAAAGATAAAGGAGAATAAGGCAATGAAAAGAGTGTTTAAAGGATTAAGTGCTGTCTGTGTTATGTTTTTGATCATTAGTCTTTTTGCCGTGTCTGCTTTTGCACAGGTTGAAGATTATCCAGAAGCAGGGGAAGAATATGATCCAGAAGCTGATGCAGTAATAAGGACTCCAGAACCAAGAGCAGTCACTGAAGAATATGGGACTTCTTCTTTTGTCCACACCTGGGTGCATGCAAGTGAATTTCGTCAACATGGAGTACAAGGCCCATATCAACAAATCCATTATTATTGGTTCAAAACCGGAGGAGATAATTTTTTTTATGCCCCTTTAAAATTGCCCAGTGGCGTTGATGTTAACTTGATAGAATTTTGGTACTACGATAATAACCCAACAAATAACATGAGTTGTAGATTATATGAGGTTGATAGTTCTACCAGAGCAGTAACGGAAATAGGAAGTGTTCTTTCTAGCCAAAAAACGGACCCACATTACGGCACTGGACTTTTTTTCCCCAACTTAATTTTTGATAATTGGAATCAATACTATTTAAGGGTTTGGATTCCTGTGGATGATAGTACATTACGCTTCAAGGGGGTTAGAATTAGATATAGAAGAACTATCAGCCCTCCCCCATCATCAGCTACCTTTAGTGATGTTCCTGTTGGTGCTACTTTTCGCAGGGAGATCGAGGCCCTGGCAGCTGCGGGTATAACCACCGGCTATCCTGATGGCAGGTACGGGATTAATGATTTTATCACCCGTGGACAGATGGCTGCCTTCCTGGCCCGGGCTCTCGGTTTGCACCATATAGATGATTTTCAGTGGTAATTAAATATGTAAAAAGCATCATAGGTTTAGATGAATAACAAGGCTGCTGGATAGATACCAGCAGCCCTGTTCTTGGTGTGCCCGGCATGGGTATCATCTTGATGATGTAAGTCCGCTGTGGGCTTGGCAGTGGGAACCACAAATGTACTCTAAATAAACGAATATTTGGTCAAGATGGGTTTTTAAGCCTTAGCAGCAGATACTAGCAAGTGGGTTCATATTGACGAACCACCAATTGCTGAACGGCTTGCTTGGTGGTGTGGAGGGGCGGCGGCCATAAGGCCGTCTCCTACCCGGATTTTCGCCTAAAGGAGTTTGCAATCCATCTGTATGTTCATGGTTTTGTGTTTGTAGCCTGAAATCAAAACCGGTTAAACAAGGCATACCGGTTATTAAATACCGTTTAGTAATGCTCTTTCATGCAGCCTATCCATTTTGTACGATCTAGAATAAAATATAGGCAAGATCATATTCTCCATTAGCAAAAACTGTAGATCGGGAGGCTCGTTCTATGAAAATTGAAAAAAGGTTAAGCGAGCTGGGTTATGTTTTGCCTGATGCCCAGGGCCCGAAAGCTTCATATGTTGTGGTTAAGCGCCATAAAGAACTTATTTT
>PWMM01000162.1 GCA_003558195.1 Syntrophomonadaceae bacterium | reverse complement strand
TTTTTGTTCCAGCACTTTCTCTTTAACACCCCGGTTAATAGCTAAAACCCGGTGTCCCTTTATTTTTGCCAGCGGTTCCCGGTAACCTGCATAATCATCATAAGTATTACTTGCAGCAGCATCCTTTTTTTCCACTTCAATAATGCCCCTGTTTCGATATATATTGCGCAGTGATTTCCGGATAGCTGCGTCATCAGACATGAGTTCGGCTATAATATCAGAAGATCCCCTGATAACTGCTTCCTGATCAGCCAAATCCTTCTCGGGATCGATATACTTTACAGCTTCTAGATCAGGCTTAATCGTGCCTTCTATAATGGCCACAGCTAAAGGCTCCAGTCCTTTTTCCCTGGCTACGGAAGCCCTGGTCCTTTTTTTAGGACGGTACGGACGGTAAAGATCGTCAAGCTCGGTCACGGTAACAGCCTTGTTTACCTGGTTTTTCAATTCTTCAGTAAGTGCTCCCTGGGCTTCGATCAGGCGTAGCACTTCTTCGCGACGCTGTTCCAGGTTGCGATAGCCGCCCAGCTTACTTTCGAGCAAGCGCACCTGCTCATCAATTACCCCACCGGTCATTTCCTTGCGGTAGCGGGCAATAAAAGGCACCGTGTTGCCTTCATCAAGCAGGGAAGCTGTTTCAGCCACCTGTTTAAGCGGGATATTCATTTCTTTGCTTAAGCGTTGATATATCTTTTCCTGCATTAGTATAGCCTTCTCCTTGTTTAGTCAATATTATTGCTGAAGCTGTAATACTCTATCATTCAAGATATCCTTGTCATTACATCGTTTGTGGAATCAAACAGGGCAAGCGGTTTTATTAAGGTGCCCCGCTTAAACCTTCGGCTGTTTGAGAGGAATACCGTCACGGCAAAGAGGGCATTCGTGCGGAGCGTAAGATTCAATATCCATCGAAACCAGGGAGTGCACAGGCACCTCGAATTTGAGTTTACCGGCTGTCCGGTCAATCAGTATAGATACCCCCACAATCTCGACCCCGCTTTTTTCCAGCAAATCAAAAACCTTGCGTACCGAACCACCAGTGGTAACCGCATCTTCCACCACCAGGACCCTTTCCCCTACTTCAACCCGGAAGCCACGCTTAAGAACCATCAAGTCTTTTTCTGAACGCTCGGCAAAAAGCGCCCTTGCTCCAAGAGCCCGGGCTGTTTCATAAGCCATAATTACTCCGCCCATGGCCGGCCCAATTACAGTTTGAACCTGCTTATCCTTGAACGGTGCAGCTGCCAGGCGGCAGACCTTTTCTGCTTGTTCCGGGTACTGCAAGAGCTGTGAACACTGCAAGAAGCGAGCACTATGCCTGCCAGATGTAAGTAAAAAATGCCCGTCCATGATCACTCCTGTCTCCTTTAACAGGGCAACAAGTTGGGCATCGTTAAAATTGTTATTTGTTTTCATTATGTCCTCCTTTACCTGACCGGATAAACTGCATGGCAGAAAATATTTCCTGCACTGCTTTTAATGGATCAGAAGCCCTGGTAACAGGCCTGCCAACAACCAGGAAATCACCACCCGCCTCGATCACCCGATCCGGCGTAGCAATCCTGACTTGATCACCTGAATCATCACCGGTGAGCCTGATCCCGGGAGTAACGGTGAGCAGGTTTCCAGGAGCTCGGTTTTTAACCAGGTCAATTTCAAGGGGTGAGCAAACCACCCCGTCCAGGCCACATTCAGCACTTAAATGAGCCAGCCGGAGCACTCGCTCGCCCGTTGTACCATGACAGCCAGTTTCAGCCATTTCCTGATCATCCATACTGGTCAGCACGGTTACTGCCAACAGGATTGGCCTATCTTTCTCGTCTGGCAGGACTTCCCGGGCCGCTTTTAACATCTTTTTACCTCCGGCAGCATGAATGTTAAGCATCTGCACGCCAAGAGTAGTTGCTGATTTGACTGCAGCGGCCACCGTGTTGGGTATGTCATGAAATTTGAGATCAAGGAAAACAAAAGATTGCCGGGCTAATTCTTTGACCAGGGCTGGCCCGCCTGCTAAAAACAACTCCAGGCCCACTTTAAAACCAACCCCAAGCGGTTGTAGTTTTTTAACCAGTGCCCGGGCCTGGCCGGGGTCAGAATAATCAAGGGCGATTATCAACCGCTCGGGCGAAAATGGTTTTTCCCTGCCGGCAGCGGTTCCCGCCTTTATATCAGCTGTCATGTAAAACTCCTGCCCTTCATAATTATATGAGTGATTTGAACCTGCATTTTATTTGAACCGCTTTTTAAAACAACCCAGCCATGTTTCGCTGGTAAATAACCGCTTATTTCCATACATTGCCAGGTCAAAAACTGCCATAGTTTATCGGGGCAGGCCTGTTTCAGAACCTGGCAATACCTTCAAGCTGTTTTAGGCCGGCTAAACCTTCTTTCTTCAAGTATTGTTCTAAACCGGTTTTAAGAACCTTAGCCAGCTCCGGATTATAAAAAAAACCAGTTCCAACAGCTACGGCCCGGGCCCCGGCCATGATAAACTGCAGGGCATCATCAGCCGTAGTTATCCCTCCCATTCCAAGAATTGGAATTCTTACTGCTTCGGCCGCCTGCCAGACCATTCTTAAAGCTACAGGCATTATTGCAGGGCCGGATAAACCGCCAAAGGCATTGCCGAGCAAGGGCCTTTTTTTAACAGTATCAATCAGCATGCCAGAGAGAGTGTTAATCAAGGATATGCCATCAGCCCCTGCTTCTTCAGCCGCCCTGGCTATGATGCCGATATCCGCTACATTAGGAGTTAGCTTAACCAGTAGAGGCAGTTTAGTTTCGCGACGAACGGCTTCTACCACCAGGTGTGTTGCCGCCGGATCAGTGCCGAAAGCCATTCCCCCCGCTTTTATATTGGGGCAGGATATGTTTAACTCCAGGCCGTCAATCCCCGCTTCCCCGGAAAGCCTGCAGGCAACTTTAGCATATTCATCAATGCTACACCCCACCACGTTAACGATGATCCGCAGGTCTAAAGTACGCAGGTAGGGCAGGTCATCTTTTATAAAACTCTCTAAACCCGGATTTTGTAAGCCAACTGCGTTCAACATCCCGGCAGGAGTTTCAGTTATACGCGGGGGGGGATTACCCGACCATGGTTCCAGAGAGACACCTTTAACTATAATGCCGGCCAGGTCTTTAAAATTAGTTAGTTCACCATATTCTCTCCCGTAACCAAAAGGCCCCGAAGCAGCCAAAACAGGGTTTTTTAAAATAATCCCGCCCAGGTCAACACTTAAGTCCGGTGCAATTATTTTTTCTTGCCTTTGATTTGCTGTTTTTTCATCCATCGAGGATTACCTCCTCTGCCGGAAAGACAGGTCCGTCCCGGCACACCCGCTTGTATCCTTTTATGGTAGGAACAACACAGCCCACACAGGCGCCCACGCCGCAAGCCATCCGCTCTTCCAAAGAGAGCCAGGCCCTGACTCGCCGTTTCAGGCAGATCTCCTTTACGGCAACCAGCATGGGGCGGGGACCGCAGGCAAAAACTGCAGGAGCTTCTGCAATACAGCCTGATAATAGATCCGCGGCTGTACCCCTGAAACCCGCTGTGCCATCATCGGTAGCCCTCATGATTTGCAAGCCCGGTATATTAAAATCAGCTTCAGGGCAGATCAGTAAATCGGCCGTGCGAGCGCAGTATAAAAGGGTTCGGGAATATTTTACAGATTCAGCCAGAAAAGCCAGGGGAGCAACACCCATTCCCCCGGCCACTAGAATGGATCCGGGGGGTGGTGGCGGAAACCCGTTGCCCAGAGGCCCCAGCAATTTCAAGAAGCTACCCGGCTCCCTGCTCGCCAGCAAACGGGAACCCTGACCTTTAATTTCAACCAGGATAGTAATAATTCCATTTTCGGGATCTGCTTTATGGACACTAAAAGGCCGTGGCAGCATATGCGGGTGTTCCTGCGGCATAAATATCTGGACAAATTGTCCCGGTTCAACCAGGGAGGCAATCGCCGGTGCTGCCAGAGTGATCCGGCAAAAGCCAGGTCCCATGGAGCGGTTCTCTAAAACCGGGCAGCTTTCCTGCCGGTATTTAACCCCGGGTTGTTCTTTCAGTAACAACACCTTCTTTCATGGTTATCTCTCCACCAACAATAGTATATTCCGGAGCGCCT
>PWMM01000075.1 GCA_003558195.1 Syntrophomonadaceae bacterium | reverse complement strand
CGGATTAGGGCACAGGTTCCACAATCCGGGCATAATTCTCTTGCATTATGGTTGCCAGGGTTATTATCTGTTATTTCATTATGAGCAAGCTTTCTTAAGGCCTGGCCAATAGCATCGGGAACACTCATAATCCTATTTGGTCCATAACCCACGGAGCGAGCTCCACCAATTCCTTCAAGCTGGGTTACAATTTCATCTACACTGACCCCGCAGCGTAGGGCCAGTGAAATTAAGCGGGCTATTGCTTCTGTAAACGCTATAACATCGCTACCGGCTTTGCCAATCTGGGCGAATAACTCGAAAGGTTTTCCATCAGCAGAATTGACGGTGACAAAAAGATTGCCAAGTGCCGTGCCAATGCTGGTCGTTTGACCACTCAAGGTTTTAGGTCTCTTGGTGGGTTTCAAGGTTGCATCTTTTTCACCATCGCCTACATTTAAGACCTGCTTGCTTCTGGAACTGTCCCTGTATATGGTGATTCCTTTGCATCCAGCCTTCCAGGCAGTAATGTAGGCATTTTTAACATCATCAATGGTTGCATCTTTTTTAAGGTTGATTGTTTTACTAACTGCGTTGTCAGTATGCTTTTGAAAAGCAGCCTGGTGTTTTACATGCCAGCTATAATCAAATTCCATCGCTGTTTTGAATAATGCTTTATACTTTTCAGGAACAGCTGAAGATTCGGGGATAGAGCCGGAGTGTGCGATTTCATGGATCAGCTCTTCACTATAAAAACCTTCTTTTTTGGCGATCTCCAGGAAAAGAGGGTTAACTTCCGGAAGATCTACCCCGCCCAGGATATTTTTACGGATGTAAGCGATGCTGAAATAAGGTTCAATACCGCTGCTGCAGCCGGCTAAAATTGAAATGGTCCCGGTTGGAGCGATAGTGGTACGGGTTGCATTGCGGACTTTTTCATCTTTCCTACCCGTATCATATACACTGCCTTTGAAGTTGGGAAATACTCCACGTTCTTCAGCAAGCTGGATCGATTCTTTTTTTGCTTCTGTATTTATAAAATCCATCACTTTGCTTGCAGTTTCAATTGCTTCTTCACTGTCATAGCATATTCCAAGCCTGATCAGCATATCGTGCCAGCCCATTATACCCAGGCCGATCTTTCGATTGCCATCTTTGTGCATTTTAGCAATTTCAGGAATTACGTAATTGCTTGCATCTACTACGTTGTCAAGAAAATGAACTGCGGTTCTGACAACATCGGAAAGTTCGTTCCAGTTAATCATGCCTTTTTCTTTTACAAATTTTCCGAGATTGATTGAGCCGAGGCAGCAAGCTTCATAGGGTAACAATGGTTGTTCTCCGCAATTGTGAACTAAAACCCCGTTAGCATCAAAAGCATTAATCCCTGGAACTTGAATATCGTAAACTTTTTCATTCCCGGCAGGTGTATTTGACTGTACAGTTACCACATAGTGTTCCTGGTTTAGATTATTATTTGAAAACGCCAGGTCAGCTTCCAGTTTTGACTGCTGCTCAGGATTAGAAAAGCTGATCATTTCAGCAAATTTTGCAGTATGTTCATGAGGAATCGTTAACACAGGCTGGCTTTTTGACTTGCAGTTATTTATTTCATTGTTGTTCTTAGTCAAGCTTTTATTTTTTACTATACTATTTTTATCATCAATAGTGCTTACTATACCGAAACGAGCGAGCATCCTTTGTACTGCTTGCAAATTATCATCGTTTAAGTAGGCAAGTTTAATCGAACAGTTTTTTCCCTGAATATTATTGATAGATCCGTGTGTATCAAATAGTCTTTTTAAAAAACCTCTAATAAACTGAGAGGAAGTTGCCGTTTCAAAGGTAGGTGGTATGGCTTTTAAGTCCGGCCTCAATCCAAGTGATAGGAGTATTTCTTTTAGTAAAGTCCTGTTACTCCTGGTGGCTTTAACTCTGGTAAGACCTTGCCATTCTTGGTAATATAAGCTTTTCTTAAAACAATCTCTATTCTGAACAGCTGTGCTTATAGTTGCGGCTTTGCTACATTGTACCTGGCTAGATAGGCTGGTTAGCTGGCTACTTGTTAAGTTGTATTCTAAAGCAGCACCTACCTGGTAGCCTTCACTGAATCCGTAGAGTCCTTCCCAGTTGGTTAATTCCCGGTGATCATTGAGCATTATTCTATCACCGGGTTTTAGGGTTTCCAGTGCTATCCATTCTTTTTCAAGGTTCGAGTTGGGTTTACTTTTTACCCTGAGAACAGGGTGGTCGCCGGTAGCTCGCAAGGTATACCCTTGCTCTGTTTTTAGACGATAAAGGGGTTTGATGCCCGTAGAGAAAAATCCTTGATCGGTAGATTGATAATGTTTACCATTAACAGTCAGGGTAGTTTTCTTCCCTATAAGGTTTTTTACTTGTCTGGGTCCTTCTGCAGTATGGACGAAGGTATCGCCAGGAACGCAAGGGTTGGTGGTTTCATATTTGCCCACATGAGGAGTAGGATTAAATTTGTTCATCTGATCGATAAATATAATACCCGGATCACCTTTTCCCCATGCATTTTCGACGATTAAATCAAATACTGCCTTGGCATCAAGCCTGATTTCAGTTCCGGTTTCAGGATCATACTGGGGCTGCTTTGTGCGTGGGTTAATTAAAACAAATGTTGGATCTGGATTTTCTCCTGTTACTTTTTGCATAAACTGATCAGCTACTGTAACCGAAAGATTGAAATTATTAATTTCGTCTTCTTTTCCTTTACAGCGGATAAATTGCAAAATATCAGGGTGGTTATAGGAAAGAGAACCCATGTTAGCTCCCCGCCTGGTGCCGCCCTGTTTGACCGCTTCGGTAGCAGCATCAAATATCTTCAAAAAAGAAATAGGGCCACTTGCTATGCCATTTGTAGAGCGAACCAGATCTGAGGCTGGTCGAAGTCGATCAAAAGCAAATCCAGTACCACCGCCGGTTTTCTGAACCAGGGCCATGTTTTTAAGAGCCGTGAAAATGCCTTCCATGCTGTCTTCTAGAGGCAGGACGAAGCAGGCACTTAGTTGTTGTAATTCACGCCCGGCATTCATTAATGTAGGAGAATTAGGCATAAACTGGGCTCTGGCCATGATTTCGTAAAAACGCCTGGCAATAATTTCCATAGCGGCTGCATCTTTACCATAAATTTTTTCTACTTCTGCAATATTGTCGGCTACCCTCCACAGAAGATCTTTCGGGCTTTCTTTAGGATTGCCCTTTTCATCCTTCATCAAGTACCTTTTTTCGTACGTAATAAGGGCATTTGGGCTTAAATCCATTTGTTTACCTCCCAAGTGAGCAATTTATTGACTGTAGGGTTTTTTTTACTGTAACTGCTTTTCTATATCGCTTCAGCGATTTCCTTTAAAAATGTTCTTATTATTTTTGCCGAAATATTTATAGTAAGGTCAAAAAAGTCTTTTTAAAGGGCACCAGCAGTGGTATAATTACCCATAGGTTTTATGGAAGCAACTATCAATTATGAAGTAAGGAGGGGAATGATTTAACAGATGGCAAAGCAAAAGACAAGGAAACAGCTGAAAAGGCAGCGTAAAAAAAGAAGACGGGCAAAGAAGAGAAAAAGATTGAAGGGCCGGACCTAGATACGATCACGCCGCTGGAGCAAAATATGCTAAAGTGGTGTGATCAAGATATAAATTGCCATTAAAGTGCTTAGTTCGCTTTTGTATTATTAGGGCTTTAATAACCGTTAAATAGCAGTAACTTCATTTTAAAATACCCGGGTTTTGAATTTAAGAAATGCTATTTGTCATCCGCAACCGGGACGGGTTTTGAATAATTCTTTTATAATAATCATCAAATGATGAAGTATAGTGAAGAGGAGGTGTAGTTTTGCCCCTTTATGAATTTTATTGCTCGCAATGTCAAAAGAAATATGAAGAGCTTTGCAGTAGCCTGGTAGAGCAAATTGATTGCCCGGAATGCAGTAATAAGGCCAATAAAGTTTTTTCTGCTTTCCAGATGGGCAGGAGTTCAACGGGAAGTGGAACTGCCCCCTCGTCTTGTGGTGGATGAACTAAAACCAGCTGCAGCAGTTGCTGAGCAGGCTGAACCGCTTTATAGCAAGCAACGAAGGGAGTAGTTATGGCTAAGTATATTTTTATTACCGGTGGTGTTGTCTCGT
>PWMM01000340.1 GCA_003558195.1 Syntrophomonadaceae bacterium | reverse complement strand
GCTCTTTTGAGCCGGGAGGAAACGTTTATCCCGGACTGGCCATTGCCACCCTGGGCATAATAACCAATTCGTGGTTCTGGCGCCGCTATTCCAAAATGACAGCCGAACATTACAATCCGGTCATCGATGCGCAGCGTATGATGTACCGGGCTAAAGCCGTAGTCGATTTTTGTGTTATCATGGCCCTTTCTGCGGTGGTATTTGATCTCAGCGCCCCTGTAACCCGCTATGTTGATGCCCTGGGATCATTATCAGTTTCCATCTACCTGGTTTGGAGCGGGATTGGAACCTTAAAAACAAACCTGAAATTAATAAACCGGGCTACCTTACAGTGAAAATTTAAGAGTCAAGCGTTGTCACGGGGACTATTTAAGCTTAAAAATTGCAAGACGCGTACGAAAACAAAACTACAGTAACTCTACCTTCTAGCAGTAACAGACCTTAGTTCGCAATCTAGTTTTCAAGTTCACTTTTATTTATTAAACAGGTTTAAGCAGGGCTATAAGATGAAACCCGTAAGTTACTAAAACTAAACCTGGCTGGATTAAAAGTTATGCTTATAATCCCGGTTTATAGCGGCAAAATTCTGCCCATGCCTTGATCAAGAGCCCGCCTGAAAACTTCTTTTCCAACCACAACATCGCATACCGCCATCCCAATATTACTGCAAACAATTAATTCATCTGGCTTTTCTCGGCCCGGGCTCAAGTTTGCCAGTACTTCGCCTGTTTCGCAGGCAATTTCAGGTAATCCGTCAGGGAAATAACCCATCCTGGCAAAAAGTTGATGTTCTTCAGCGCTGTCCACAATATATTTATCCGCTCTTCTTGATATTATTGGATCCCAGAACGTATTAAGGTCACAGGGCAATATAGTTTGCCCCCCTGATAACCATTCATCTTTGACAACGGATAACTGTTCCTGCAGGATTACTGTTGCAGAACTCATAACTTCGCAACTCCTGGCTACCGTTTCTGGATCTTTGGTGCATATAATCTCAGCCTTAATTTCCGGCTGCACGGTTTTAACCAGGTTATCCATAATCTCTTCCTTAATATCGTATACATATATTTTTTGCAAGTTTGGCAGGGTGTGAACTATAAAACGGCAGTGTTCAATCCCCTGCACTCCGCAGCCAAACATGCCAAATGTTTCGGCATCAGGATGTAGTGCTCTGGCAGCAAGGCTGGTTACTGCAGGTGTCCGCATGGCTGTTATCCAGGTTGCGTCCATCAAGGCCAGTGGACATCCTGATTCCGCATCGTTAATGACCAGGAGTCCGGTAGTCTGCGGCAAGTTAAACCGGGAAGGGTTGGAAGGATAGCATTCAATCCACTTCAAGCCTACTGCGTTCCTGGAAGGGACATAGGCCGGCATAGCATGGTAAAAAACTTCTTCATAGGGGTGAACCCCGATCTTTGCCGGCATCTCATATTCTTTTTTGCCATGAGCAATTAAGGCACTCTGGGTCAGGGTAAGAATATCTTCAATCAAGAAACCGGTATTTTTAACATCCGCGAGAGTTAAATAAAGTAATTCCTTTCCAATGTTAAGCTTTTTCATTATCCAGTCACGTTCAGCTGCTCGATCCATATTAGTACCTCCATTACCTGCAATAGATTTATTAAACCATATAAAAGTTAATTACATCTCCCGGTGCTGCCTTTAAGCGAGTTTAAAATTCACAGGAATTAACTGTGCGAGGAAAGGGAATTACGTCCCTGATGTTACTTACTCCGGTTAGATACATCAGAATCCTTTCAAACCCCAGTCCAAATCCAGCATGTTTTACTCCCCCATATTTTCGCAAATCCATGTACCACCACAGATCATTTTTGTTGATCTTGAAATGAGCCATGCTCTGTTCCAAAACGTGGGGCCGCTCTTCCCGCTGGCTGCCGCCGATTATTTCTCCCACCCCGGGAACCAGTAAGTCCATGGCAGCAACGGTATTTTGGTCATCATTAACCCGCATGTAAAATGCTTTTATATCCCTGGGGTAACCGGTCACGAAAACCGGTTTTTTATAAATTTTTTCGGTCAAACACCTTTCATGTTCGGTTTGTAGATCTTTACCCCATTCCACGGGATACTCAAATTTTTGCTTTGCTTTTTGCAAGGCTTCAATCGCCTCTGAATAGGTAATCCGAACAAAATCAGCATCCACAATTTGTTTTAGCCGCTCTTTTAATCCCTTATCGACAAACTGGTTGAAGAAATCCATTTCGGTTTCTGCCTTAGCAAGTAAATAGTTTATTAAGTTCTTAACCATCTCTTCAGCCAGATCCATATTGTCATTTAAGTTAGCAAAGGCAATTTCCGGTTCAATCATCCAGAACTCAGCCGCATGGCGGGGGGTGTTGGAATTTTCAGCGCGGAAAGTCGGTCCAAAGGTATAAACATCCTTAAAAGCCAGGGCAAATACTTCTGCTTCCAGTTGACCGCTCACTGTCAGGTTGGTTCTTTTACCGAAAAAGTCGCTGGAATAATCAACCTCTCCTCCGTCTAGCAAGGGAGGGGTTTTAGGATCCAGCGTGGTAACCCGGAAAAGTTCACCGGCTCCTTCAGCATCGTTGGCGGTTATGATGGGAGTATGTAAATAAATAAACCCTCGTTCCTGGAAAAATTGATGAACTGCATATGCCAGCATGGAGCGGACCCTGAATACGGCATTAAACAGGTTGGTCCGGGGTCGCAAGTGGGCCATCTCCCTTAAAAATTCTCGGCTGTGTCTTTTAGGTTGTATCGGATAATCGGAAGGAGAATCCCCTTCTAACAGTACATCATTCGCTTTAATTTCAAAGGGCTGCTTTGCACCTGGTGTAAGCACCAGTTCTCCGGTTACCCGGATGGCAGAACCAACCCTCATAGC
The DNA here is from genome assembly GCA_003558195.1 of Syntrophomonadaceae bacterium. GTDB lineage: Bacteria > Bacillota > Dethiobacteria > DTU022 > DTU022 > B1SED10-74M. The sequence goes on along the minus strand of PWMM01000340.1, from coordinate 1,283 downwards.
TGCAACCTGATCGTAGTTTGGCAGCAGCTCCCTCTCATAAACAACCTGGATTGTATTGAAATGAGTTCCGTCATTGAGCGCTATAAAACCGAAAGATTTTTGATCCCGGTTATTTCTGACCCACCCTTGCACCGTAACATTTTTTCCTGAAAAATCTTCCGCACTTACAACCAATTGCCTGACTGTTACTTTATCCATATTCATCCCCCTTAACCCCCTTGATTAACTTAAACCCTTATTTATTATTAATCTTAACCGGAAACAACGGGCTCAGAAATTTAACTGGAAACAACCGTTATTCCTGCTGGTGCTGGCAAAACTACTACTGTGTAGGTAATAAACAAACCTGGTCCAGTATAGACCCCTGGTTTTGCTAAGCTACTTTTTTTGAAGAGCACCGCATGCAGGCTCGCGAGCCTAAAAAATCATTTGATAAATGTATGAACCCCTTTATTTTTAAAAAAATGCAGTAAATACGAGCCCATTTATTGAAACAAGGTCTAAAGATAGGCGGTGATCAGAAATATAATTCAGAATAAATGCTTCCTGGTTTTACTTGTTCTTTATTTTAGACCAGCTATCTTTAAGGGGCACAATGCGATTAAAAACCGGGGTTTCGCCATTGCTGGTATCAGGATCATAATAGAAATAGCCTTTACGTAAAAACTGAAAACGAGAGCCCGGGGCTGCTTTAGCAACCGCCGGCTCAGCCAGCACATTTTCACAAACCAGAAGTGATTGGGGGTTAATATTCTCCGTAAAGTCGATATCCCGCTCTTCTTCCGGGTTTTCGATCCTAAAAAGATTATCATAGAGATTTACTTTTATAGGGGCCGCATGTTTTTCTGAAACCCAGTGGATCACCCCTTTTACCTTTTTACCGCTGGTGTCAGCACCACTTTTAGTTTCAGGATCATAGGTGCAGCGCAGCTCAGTAATCCGGCCCTCGCCATCTTTTATAATCTCTTCGCATTTAATAATATAAGCACCTTTAAGACGAACTTCCCGGCCCGGGGCCAGGCGGAAAAATTTTTTCGGAGGGTCTTCCATAAAATCATCTCGCTCGATAAAGAGCTCCCCGCTAAAAGGCACTGCCCTGGTTCCGTCACTCTTACTCCCTGGAATATTTTCCATTTCCAAGAGCTCGGTTTCTCCAGCCGGCCAATTTGTGATCGCGACCTTGACCGGGTCAAGCACAGCCATCAAGCGTGGTGCTGAAGTTTCAAGTTCTTCACGGATACAATGTTCAAGCAGAGCCAGGTCTGCGGTGCTGTCAGCCCTCG
>PWMM01000134.1 GCA_003558195.1 Syntrophomonadaceae bacterium | reverse complement strand
CTCGAACCCGCGATCTTCGGCTTGACAGGCCGATATGTTAACCATCTACACCACAGCTCCGTGTGCATAAAATAGTATACAGAAGGTACTGCTGAAAGTCAATACATATGCAGTCCGGTCTTTAACTTTTTTACTATCTTAAGATAAAGGTTTTTCAAGATCAGGTTCTTTCCCTTTGGATTCCCTGTCCAGTCGAGAAAGCCGTTCTTCTTCAGCAGAGCTATAATATATGAGGCTCTGTAGCTCTATGGTTAGATCGGCATTATGAACATGAATTCCTTCTGGAACACTAAGTTTAACCGGAGCAAAATTTAAAATAGCTTTTACACCATTCTTTATAACTAAGTCAGCAACTTCCTGGGCAGAATTAGCCGTTACCGAAATCAAACACACCTTAATATTATACTTTTTTATAAGTTGTGGGGCTTTATTTATAGGCAATACATCGAGACCATCTATCTTATTACCAACAAGTTTGGGGTTTTTATCAAAAACTGCTACAATATTGACATAGGGATTTTTTGTCAAATTATAGCGGGTAAGCGCAGTTCCAAGGTTACCGGCACCGATAACGATAGTGTCAGTTATGCTGTCCAAACCTATTATAGTGATTAGTTTTTCTCTTAAGAATAAAGTATTATAACCTGCCCCCCTGGTTCCGAAAGCCCCAAAATATGCCAAATCTTTTCGGATTTGTTCAGCTGTAAAACCAGATTCATTACTTAATTCTTTAGAAGAAATCATTTCAATACCACGCCGAATCAATTGGTCTAGTATACGAAGATATATAGGAAGCCTTTTAATCACAGTTTTAGAGATGTTACGGCTAGACATTTCTTTAACCTCCATAATTGATGATATATGGCCAACTCATACCATTAATGAAAATAATAATAGAAGAATTCTCTACTTGTTACGATTAAGCACATCTTTGGTTAAATTTCTTAAAGCCTCTTTAACCAAACTGTGCCTATCCTCTATTTCTTCTATAATTGCATTGGCTCGTTTTATATAGTCTTGGGCCATTTGATAAGTATATTTTGGGCCATCGCTATCAAGAACAGCTTGAACTACTTCAGAAAAATGGAGGTCCGATTCGACTTCATTATCAAGCAATCGATGAATCAAACCATCTTGATTATTAGATTTTCTGGTTCGAATTAACGGTAAAGTTAGAACCCGGTTACTCAGATCACCATGTACCGGCTTTCCTGTATACTCTACCTTGCCGGTATAATCAAGCAGATCATCGATTAATTGAAAGGCAATTCCAAGGTTAAAACCAAAATCAGACCATTTATCCTTTTCTGCATCATCGGCATCTCGTATTAAGGCGCCAGCCTTGCAGCACCCGGCAAAAAAAGAAGCGCTTTTTTTGCCTATCCAATTGAAATAGCGTTTTTCAAGGTCTGGCATGTCAGGATTTGCAAAAGCCTGCTCCATTTCTCCTACTGTCATGTTCCTAATGACTTCAGTTACAATATCCATTAAGCGCCAATCCTGGTAGGAAGACAGAATATCAATCGCCTGGCTTAAAAAATAATCGCCGGTTAGCACCGATATTTTATTATTCCATCTGACATGAACAGCCTCTTTTCCCCTTCGGGTTGAGGCCTGATCAATAACATCGTCATGAAGAAGTGATGCCGTGTGAATCAATTCGAAGGCAACAGCAATATCGATATAAGGCGTCACGCTCTTTTGCGACTGACTGGCCGCCAATAAAAATAAAGTGGGACGAATTCTTTTACCAGCACCATTAAATATATAATTACCGACATTATTTATTTCAGGACTGGCTTTATCAACGATTTGCTGCAACCGCTGATCAACCTGTTGTAACTCAGCTTCGATGTAACTTAGTCTTTGTGCCAGTTTATTAAAACCTCAATTCTTTAATTTTTCAAATCTATTTAAGACTTTAACCTGATGTTCGACAACGCCGGTCTTAATTCCTTGTATGATTATCTCATTTCAGGAGATCCTTTTTTGGATAACAGTTAGTTCAGGAGAATTATGTCTCCGGTTTAACAAACAAGAATTTAATGAAACATACTGGACCGGATCTAAGTTTTTACAAAAAGGGATAATCATGCTTTTTTCTTCAGCGCCTTCTCGATGTCCCGGATACATAACAATAGAAATAATGCCTCCAGGTGCAAGAAGCTGCAAAGCTTGTTTTAAACTCTCTAATGTTGTATTAAACTTTGTAGTTACACTGTGATCTCCACCTGGCAGATAACCTAAATTATACATGACCGCATTAACTTGCTCTCTAACAAAGTATGTTAAATGATCATGACTTTCCCTTAATAGTATTACTTGTTTTCCCAGGTTTTGTTGTTTTAAATAATTATAAGTTTTGTCAATTGCTGCTTTTTGGATGTCAAATGAATACACCCGCCCGGTAGGCCCAACTTTTTTAGCCAAAAAAAAAGTGTCTTGACCGTTTCCGGCAGTTGCATCAATCACCACGTTTCCTTGTTCAACAACCAGGCCAACTAAGTAATGTGCCAGTTCGGTGATTTTAGCAATTTCTAGCACAACCTCGCTCCTTAACTAGTAATTCTCTACCCGGGAGGAAATGATATCAACATTACTTTCCTTTTCAACAAACGAGAATATCTTTTCCATAATGCTGTCAGCGCCGGCTCCATTATGGCAAACTACAGCCATTCCTAATTCGGCTTTTTGCCAGAGGTCTTGCTCACCTACTTCAGTAATAGAAACATTAAACTTGTTGCGCAAGCGTTGAATCAGACTTTTTGTAACCTGGCGTTTTGCTTTCAGGGAATTTGCACCGGGAATATATACCTCTAGTATACAAATTGCAACTCGCATAAATATCACCACTTGCTCTGTTGTTAAACCAGGCAATTTTTATATAAAGCGGCGTAAAAGCTGCTTTATATAGTCATCTATGGAATAACCACCACTTTTAATCTCCTGGTAAATACCCTCTACCGCTGTTTTCAGGGAAGGGTTATCCATATCAGCAAGGGTTCTGAAATAACCGGTCCTTCTACCCAGCCGGAATAATTCCCTTTTGCGATCAGTAAAATTCAGGTAGCTATTCAGGGTATCTTGGAGTCTCGGCTTTTCTTCAGGCAACTGCCCGTTTATTTCTTCAAGGAGGTTTAATATATGGTCACTGTAAATATAACTGGTGATGCCTTCTAAATTATCGATTAGCAAAGCCTGCTCCCTGATTACCTCATCGTCAGATAAAGTTTTAAATCTACCTTTCCCAACCTCTTCAGCGAGAGGAGTGTTAGAATGAATTGCCAGGGTCCTGAACCTGATATAATGGGGGTTAATTCCATTTAAAACTTTCGCAGTCTCTTTTGCGTGGTCCAGCCACATCTCCTGACCGCCCAGGCCAAGTAAAACGTACTCACTTAATGAAAGTCCGGCTTCTTTGACCCTCTGGCCCGCTTCCAGATGCTGAGCCCCGGTAACACCTTTTTTCATATAGCTTAGAACCCTGTCACTGCCACTTTCCATCCCCACATGAACCCGGTTTAACCCTGATTGCTTCAACAGCTTTAATTCTTCAACCGAACGGCGTAAAATGGTCCGAGAACGAGCATAGGTAGTGATCCTGGTTATTTCGGGAAATTTCTCCCTTAACAGAACCAAAACTTCTGCAACCTCTTTTGCAGGTAGTTGTAAACTGTCTCCGTCTTGAAGAAAAACAGTTTCACCACCATGAAACTGCCAAAAGGCCACCGGGAGCAATTCCGGAAATTTAGCATGGACACTGGCAACTACTGCCCGGTTAATGTCACCGTCATATCCTTCCTGCCTGGATATTTCTTTAATTTTCTCTTTATCTTCGGCAATATGATTAATGTCTGCTTTAACTTCTTCTATGCTGCGCCTGCTGAATGCCTTAGTTTTATAAACAGGGCAAAATAAGCAGCGGTTCCACGGACAATTCCTGGTTAATCGCAAAAGCAGGCTATTTGCTTCATTGGGAGGGCGGATAGGCCCTTGCTCAAAAGAAGGTTTGCTTAAAACCAATCTATTACCTCCTGATCCTCTAAAGGGCACAGTTAGCTGTGCCCTTAATAGCTTAATCGATTAAAGATAGTAACCTAAAGCTCATTATCCGGTAGATATTTTTTCAGAAGATCCCATAATTCCTGGGGCTTAAAAGGTTTGGTCATGTAATCGTCAGCCCCTAAATCTTCTGCTCTCTGGCGGTCTTCTTCTTCAGCCTTAGCTGTAAGAACTATTATTGGAATATGTTTGGTTTTATCTTTGCCTTTTAACTCTTTAAGAACTTCAAACCCATCAACATTAGGCATTAGAAGATCAAGCAGTATTAAATCAGGATGCTCCCGATGCACTGCATCAATAGCCTGTTCGCCATCTTCAACAATTTCCATTTGGTAACCTACGGCGTCTAAACAAGTTCGCACTCCTAAAATGACGTTTTTTTCATCTTCTGCAATTAATATTTTCTTGGACATAGCTATAAATTAGCCTCCTCGTTCTTCTTCGCCATCCGGTAACTTAACCGATTCATCCCCGTAATGTACGGGGAAGGTAAAAGTAAAGGTAGTTCCTTTACCTAATTCGCTGTCTACCCAGATCTCACCACTATGTGCCATAACAATGTCCTTGGCTATAGCCAGTCCCAGACCCACTCCGCCTGAACCCTTACGGCCGGGGCCACTAACCTGCACGTACTTACGGAAGATCTTCTCCTGGTGTTCTTTAGGAATGCCGCAACCAGTATCTTCAACAGAAAAAAACAGGCGCTTACCGCGTTGCCTAACACGAACTGTAATGGTCCCTTCAGGATCTGTATAGCGCATAGCATTGCCAACCAGGTTAGCCAGGACCCATACCGCTTTATTAAAATCTGCTGCCACCGGCGGCAAGTTTGGAGCTATATCTGTTATCAATTCAATACCTTGTTTCTCTGCCTGGAATTTAAGAGGCCGAACTGCTTCATGGACTAAATCAGTTACATCAGCCGGTTCAGCTTCAACATAAATTGTGCCTGATTCAATGCGAGAAAGCTCCATCAGGTTATCGATAAGCCGACTTAAACGCTCACAATCGGCCCCTATTGCTTCCAAAACTTCTTTTCCACGTGGCGTAAGATCTCCCAGCATGCCTTCTTTAAGCATTTCCACGCCTACAATAATAGTAGTCAGCGGAGTCCGAAACTCATGGGAAACGATGGAAACAAAGTCAGTTTTTATTTTTTCCATCTCGTGAAAACGCGTTACATCAGTAAATTGGATCAGTCCTCCCCACAGGTCTCCTTCATGGAAAATGGGGTTAATGGATATTTTAAAAAAATAGCGTTTATCTTGGCGTTTTACCCTTACAGATCCCTCTTCATAAGAGCATTTCAGTTCTGTTTCCTGCTCAAAAACATCGTTAAGCAGAGATTCCAACTTTTTAATGCCTGTTAATTCGGTTATCACAGTGCCTTGAGCAGTTTCATTGTTGGTATAAAACAGCTCCCCAGCCCTTTTATTGATCCAGGCAACCTTTTTATCACGGTTAACTATGAAGAGAGCATCATTTAATTCATCAACTATTTTATCCAAATTAACAGGTAGCGGTAAATTACTCAACATCACACCTGCCTTTCTCTAATAATATCTGTGCCATGTTTCCTTGATTATAAAACCCTTTTTGCCTTCCAATTATACCATCATCTAATTCTGTTGAAAAGTCTTTAAAACCGGTTAAAAACCATAAACTAAAAAGGTTTCGCTCCGTTTAAACGATGGTTAAAGGTGTTCAAATTATTGATCATAATTAAGGTTAACGATTGTCAAAAATAACCTGTTCGGTAATATATTTTTCAAGGCCAATTTTATTAACTACAGCATCAAGGCTAGTATGCTCAACAGTAACCGGCACTTTAAACATATCTTTTACTTGTTCCTGAAGAAAACTGGCTTGTTTGTCTTCATCGCTTCCAGAGGTTCCTTTAAAAACCAGGTTTAACTGATCCTGATCATTTTCCTGTTTTATTTCAATATACCAAAGTAAAACTTCATCCTGGGCTATCATCATTTTTCGAAGTTCATTTCCATTAAACTGAACAGCGCCTTTTTCTCCCTTTAATTCTATGTAATATGCCTTTTTTTCTATATCGCCCATAATTCGCGGCACTGTTCTCTTGCAGTTGGGACAAGGCTCAGAGGTTATCCCTCCGGTTGCAATATCACCAGTTTTACATCGCAGCAGGACAGTTCCCCGGGTATCAAGGTGAGTAATCACAATTTCTCCTTTTTCCCCTTCACCAAGGCTTTCACCGCTAACCGGATCAACCACTTCAACTAAGATATGATCAGGATTGGTATGATAACCATAATTAGGTTCGCACTCAGCCCAGCCGGACTTGGCTTCTGCAACAAAATAAATTCGTTGAACTTTTTTATCTTTAGCGTTTACCTTTTCCATCAACCTGGCTGCTTTTTCCACCGCTTCTAGTGGTGCATAATCTATACCAAATATTACCCGCTCTAAGTTCGAGGCGCTGAACCCAAAATGCTCTAAAGTCTGTAAAGCAAAGATGCTATATCCCGGAGCGGACACAATGACCGGTGCCTCCATGCTGTCCATAGCCTTTAAGATTTTTTCCATGCCTAGAACTTTCCCGCCACCGGTCTGTAATACTGTAGAGCCAATTTCAATGGTACTGTAAAACATCTGCCAGAAAAAAGGATTTGGAGCAAAGGTAAAAGCATTGATCATGGTATCGTCCCTGGTCAGGCCCAGGATATCAAAAGCTCTTAACCCAGCTTCTTTTAGATTGTTCAAATCATAGTGAGTATATTCATAGGGAACAGGCTTCGCAGTTCTACCGGCGCTAAAATAAAGGGTATGAAATTTATAATCGAGAGGATCGGGTCCTTTATCTCTTTTGCCGAAAAGAGAAAACCCTTTCTTTTTTGGTTTCTTTTCGCTTTCCCCAGGAGTTTCCAGTACAAAGCGTTTGGGATGACGAAGGTCTTGCTCCCGTGGCAGCAAATCTGATTTCTCAGTAAAAGGTAATTGCTTTAGATCGTCAATTCCTTTTATTTGTTCTGGATCGATTCCCTGCTCTTTAAAGAGTTCTCTATAGTAGGGATGACGAACTGCCATTTCTTCCCTGAGCATTTTCACAAATAATTCGTCCTGCATTTTCTTGATTGCCGTTGAAGGCATTCGGCTTACTTTACTCCATGCTTGCATATTGTTCCTCCTTTCTAAACTCTTTAAATTGTCTTAGCCAGGCCTGTTATCAAGAATCCTCTTTTCTTTTAATTCAGTTTCCATGCCTAGCTGGGATACTACCTCTGGTACCGTTTTGAAATATATATCAGTTAAGGACACTTCTGTATCTCTGAGTACTTTTTGTTTCAAATCAGCAACCAGTTTTTCCCGGTCTACATCATCTTTTGTAGCTACATGAAGGTAGATCTCATCCATATCGTAGGGGTCATCATTGCGCTTGCGTAATTCTACTTGCCATTCCTCGATATCGGGATGCCCCATCATGAGTGGAAAGAAGTTGTTTAAGTTAACCAGGGTTCCTTTTACCTTAGTCATACTAAATTCCTTTAGCTCCGACTTGCGCTGGATATTTGAACTAATCCTCGGCACGGTCCGGCCACAGTTAGGGCAGGGCTCAAGGAGCAGCCCGCCTTTAGCAATATCACCAGTACGATAGCGTAATACAGCGGTGCCCCGCCAATCTAATGAAGTGTAGACTATTTCACCTTCTTCTCCCTCACCTACCGGATCACCACTTTCTGGATCCACTGTTTCAAATACTTCCAGGTCAGGATAAAGGTGATAACCATAATACTCATCGTGAGAAGGACATTCCGGCCAGGCCACTTTAGCTTCAGTCATTCCATAAGTGGCTAAAACCATAACTTCTTCGGCACCCAGCTGTTTAAATAACTCCTTTATCTTATCCTTTAACCCCGGCGGGACCCTTTCACCACCGAAGAATATTTTCTTAACTGATGAAAAATCTCGACCCTGCTTTACGGCCTCACGTAAAAAATAATAGCAGTAGCCGGGAATAAAAACTGCGACTGTGGGTCTTAAATACTCAAAGGCATCCATTAAATTTTTTGTACCAACAATTTTACCTCCACCGCTGTGAAAATTCGCAACATCCATTTTTTCACCGGCAAAAAAAGTCTGCCAAAAAGCAAGATGAGGGGCAAAGGGGAAACAGTTAACCACAATATCATCACTGGTAACATCAAAGACATCGAGCAACCGGTAACCTGCTTCCCTGATACTATCAAGATCCCGTTTAGAATATAAAAAAGGAGTGGGCATAGCGGTTCTACCAGTAGTAAAGTGGATATGAACCGGCTTGAAATCATAAACTCTTTCTTCAACCATCGCTTTTCCACCGGTCATAGACATTTTTGCTAAATGACCGTATTTTTCAGTTACCTCTTCATCAGGACGGATCACAAAATCCTTAGCTTTTTGGGGCTCTTCATCGGTGGGTGCAATATCCCATTTATAGGTAAAAGGAAGGTGGCGTAAATCATCTATCCCCTTTACTTTAAAGGGATCTATCTTCTGCTCCTTAAGCAGGTTACTATAGTAAGGGCTGTAAATATAAATCTGATTAGCCAAGAAAGCACGTAACTTGCGATTCTGGAGTTCTTTAATATCTTTGTAAGGCATTTTACTCAGTTTTTCCCAGTTTTCCATAAAAAACACCTCCTGTTTGGAAAGCTGCAGGAAACTTTGGCCTCAAAGCTCCCTGCAGCCTTGCCAATCTCGCTAGTCTCGGTCACGTAGTGTATGTTCCTGACCCTCCAGCCTGGGAAAATCTGTTCCTTCAGGCTCATAAGTCATAAAATACATGATAAATATAGATAAAATGATTATTACCACAGGCAAAACCTTACTGTTATAACGCTTCGGGTCCACATCGTTCCAACCGTGCATTTCATCTACCTGCCGCTGGAGCTCTTCTGAAGGCGGAGGAGTTAACCAGGAAACCACAATGGTCAGTATAAATGAAACCGGGACAGCCACCGCAATTACCTTAATCCAGCCTAGCGGGCCGTAAAAATAATTGGCAAAGAACGGGAAAGGAATATCGACCGGATCCATGCCCATATAACCGATCATTATCCAGCTAACAAAGGCAATCAAGGTTCCTACCACCATCCCGGCCCCAACTCCGTACTTGTTGGTTCGCTTCCACCAGATTCCTAGAACGATAGGAACACCCAGTCCGGCCGCAGCTATGCCAAAGCTCCACATAATCGCTTCCAGTATAAATTCAGGGGGCTCAAGTGAAAATATTATTACAGCTATACCGACAAAAAACATAGCGCCGTAAGACAGTTTCAACTTCTTCTCATCATCCACATCGGGCCTGATAGTCCCGTAAAGATCGTGGATCAAACCGGCGCCCATGATCATCAGCAAGCCTGATACCGTCGATAGGCCGGCTGCCACTGAGCCGGCAACAGCAAGGGCTAACCAACTATCACCAGCCAGTGCTTCAACCAGGATTAAAACCACATAATCATAAGCTGCAGAGCTTATATCTACTCCTTGGGCTTGCATATAATAAACTGCTGCAAACCCGGTAGCATAAACAGTAGTATTAACCAGGCCTACCAGGAAAACACAGATTACCGTACTCCAGCGTGCTTCCTTGGCATCGCGGACTGTGAAATAGCGCATTACAAAGTGCGGTAATCCAATAATCCCAAAAAAAGAACCTAAAAAAACTGCTATATATACTACCGGATGAGCAACCATGGCCCAGAAATAATGAGGTACGGCTTCAGTCATCTGGGGGACCATATCACCATAACCAAGGGGTGGAAATGCCCAGCCTGAAGCACCAAGCGTTCTCATAACGATTGCTACAGGGAACATCAAGCAAAATAGCAGAACAATGGTCTGGAAAGTCTGGTTATAAGTAACCCCGTACATACCTCCCAAAGTCACATATAGAGTAACAACCAAACCCCCGACAACAATACCGACAACCTCAGGCACCCCCAAAAGAAAGAAAAATACAATACCAATACCTTTTAGGTTTCCAGCTAAATAGAGCACACTGACAATCATCATTACAATAACAGAAATATAGCGAAGGGTTTTGCTGTCATATCTTTCTGAGATAAAAGCCATGGTTGTAAATGATTTATGGCGCCTCAGGTAAGGAGCGGCAAGGACCATCAGGCCGATAAAAGCAGCTGTAAAACTGGCATAAACCGCTACGGCGATATACAACCCCTCAATAATTAAAGCGGTCAGCCCGATAAAGGTAGTTAAACTTAATGCCAGTGAGACCATGGCTAACCCATTGTTAATAGCTCCTATGCTCCGACCTGCCACATAATAATCACCAAGGTTACGTGTTAAACGGCGGGCCCAAACGCTGATCATCACCGATATAATTAGAACAATAACGCTAAGAATTAAACCCAGGACAAATACTTCACCTCTTGGTTCCATTTAATCTAGCTCCTCTCAGCTTTAATCTAAGCCCGTTGTTTTTCTTCAAGCCTATCCATTACCAGGCACCAGATGGCTCCAATAAGGGTAGCCCCAATCCAACTTAAAACAATTAGAAGAAAATAATGAAGAGGAAAACCCCATACTGCAAGATGTTCTTTAAATGCAAACATTGTTTCGCCATAATTATTGACCAGTTCTTCTGGAGTGGGAACCTGGTTAAAAAAAGTTTCATTCATAATAACAACAACTGAACTAAAAAAACCCCCAGTTATAGCTACAATTGTAAAACAAATTGCTGTAACCCATATTTCCAGTTTATATCCTTTTATGTTATCATTTCCCATCCTCTTAATCACCTCCTCTCCACGATATGAGCTTTAGAATAATTATTGCAGTAGATATCATTACCGGGTTTTCAAATTTAGATAGAAAAACATTATTAATACAATTAAAATATAAATATTCGCCTGATATTTCTAAATTCCTTCTCTTAACAAATATCTCGCCAGGTTTCGTAGTATTAGGTTAACCTATCTCCTTTCATTAAGTAGCAGATATGCTATGATTATAATGATGATTATATTTCAGTACAAATTAGCCTTTATCTTTAGAGGAGGTCCTAATGCTTGAAATAATTGCCTTAATAATTGCTTCTTTATTTTTCCTAGCCGGATTGGCAGGCACATTGCTACCCGGTATGCCTGGGCCCCCTTTAATTTGGGCTGGTATGCTCTTATACGGGCTTATTACCGGCTTTGAAAACCTGGATGCTCTTTTTCTTATCGCCCAGGCTGCCCTTGCTTTACTGGTAATGGGTGTAGATTATCTTTTCTCCGCCCTGGGCAGCAGGGTTTTCGGAGGTTCAAAAGCTTCTTTATGGGGAGCAGCCCTGGGCTTATTAGTGGGTCTATTCTTTTTCCCTTATGGTATTTTTTTAGGACCCTTCTTAGGGGCAGCTGCAGCTGAATTATTAACTAGACGTAAATCCAGGCAGGCCTTTCGCTCTGGCGTTGGAGCCACGCTTGGCTTTTGGGGAGCCTTGCCCGTGAAATTAACTATCGAAGCGGTTATGATCGCCTGGTTTGTAATGAGAATATTTTAACATCTGCATAAATATGTTTATAATTATAAAAACTAAGAAGGATATTAGTATACAATAACGAAAGTATTAAGAGATGAAGCACTCTGAAACAAGGAGGCAAACTTGATGGAAAGAATATGGTTTCAAAGCTATGAGCCTGATGTTCCACACAGTATCGACTATCCTCAAAAATCACTTTACCAGCTATTCCAGGAAGCTAAAGATCGATATAAAAGCAACCCTGCAGTAAATTTCATGGGTGGTGAGCTGACCTATAAAGAATTAGACTCCCAGGTAAAGAGTTTTGCCAAGGCCCTTTCAGAAATGGGAGTCAAAAAAGGAGACCGGGTCGCTATCCATCTCCCCAATTGCACCCAATTTCCTATTGCATTTTTCGCTACTTTAGCTTTAGGGGCCATTGTGGTACCTTTTAATCCTCTTTATGTCGCCCGGGAAATGGAATACCAGCTAAAAGATTCCGGGGCTGAAACTATTGTTACCCTAACTCGATTTTATAACATGATAAAAGAGGTCCAACCAAAAACAGACCTTAAAAATATTATTGTTTCAAATATTAAAGATTACTTTCCCGGTATGCTCAGGATTCTTTATAGCCTGGCCAAGGAAAAAAAAGAAGGTGACAGGGTCACTCTATCAGGATCAGATCATTCTTTTACTGAACTCATTTCAAAAAATGCCGGTAAAGAACCGCCCAAGGTTGATGTTAAACCTAATGACCGGGCTGTATTTCTTTATACCGGCGGCACTACCGGTGTATCAAAAGGAGCGATCCTGCAACACCGCAACCTTGTTGCCAATTGCTTCCAGGTAAAATCCTGGTGCACCGATTACCGCCCAGGGAAAGAGGTAGTATTGGGTGTGTTACCATTTTTCCATAGTTATGGCCTCACCACTATCCTCAACCTGGGGCTTTTAAACGGAGCAAAGCTGTCACTTCTACCGCGTTTTGAACTGGATATGGTTCTCAAAACAATAGACAAGCAAAAACCTACAATATTTCCAGGTGTCCCTACAATCTATGTTGCCATTAATAACGCCCCTAACCTGGAAAAATACGATATAAAATCAATCCGCATCTGCATAAGTGGCGCTGCACCTTTGCCGGTAGAAGTACAGCAGGAATTTGAAAAAAATACCGGTGGAAAACTAGTTGAGGGTTACGGGTTATCAGAGACATCGCCTGTTACTCATGCCAACCCAGTTTATGGCAGGAATAAACCTGGCAGCATCGGCCTGCCTCTACCCGATACGGAGTTTAAAATTGTTGATGTAGAAACAGGTGACAAAGAATTACCCATTGGAGAAGTAGGCGAACTTTGTCTTAAAGGGCCCCAGGTAATGGAAGGCTACTTAAATATGCCTGATGAAACAGCACAGAGTATTCGAAACGGCTGGCTCTATACCGGTGATATCGCCAAGGCTGATGAAGATGGTTATACCTATATAGTAGACCGTAAAAAAGATATGGTTATCGCCGGTGGTTTCAATATCTACCCACGCGATATAGAAGAAGTGCTCTATGCGCACCCCAAAATAATGGAGGCGGCAGTTGCCGGGATTAGGGATCCATACCGGGGTGAAACTCTAAAGGGTTACATCGTTCTTAAAGAGGGCGAATCGGCAACTGAAGATGAGATCATAACATACTGTAAAGATAACCTGGCCCCCTTTAAAGTACCGAAATTGATCGAGTTTAGAGATGAGCTTCCAAAAACCATGATTGGCAAAGTTTTGCGGCGCATGCTGCGCGAAGAAGAGGAGAAAAAAAACCAGTAGTAATAGTTCAAAACAGTTAAAGTCTTTTTTTGGCTTTAAAAAAGCACTAAATGGAGCCCCTTAAGGGCTCCGTTTGCACTTTTAACAACAATCATTTTGCAGCAGCCTCTATCTTAGGGTTTATATAAATCCTGATTGACATAATTCCTTTGGAAGCGATGGCTGATCCCTATCTGTAAAGGGTTTTCGACACCCTGAAACACAAAAATTCATTAGTTAATTTATGTAAAATACTCATTCCGTTCTTTGACATCGAGATTGATATCAGGTGAGAATCCTGCTCATTCAATCACCCTTGGCACTTTGAAGCGGCTGCTAAAAGCGCAACGGATGGGATTACCGGAGGACATGACCATAATCCCCCCAGGCTTTCCAAAATTTTTTTACCGGTAGGCTTAAAAACTTTCACCTGTATTCCTGAACCCTGTCTTTAAAGTTACAAAGTGCGCAGCCGGTTAATCTTTACTGACCGGTCATAAGTACCGGGGCAATTGTGGAACCGCAGCTAACTATTCTACAGCTGGCCTGAAATATTCCCTTTAGCTTAATTCTTTCCAGGCCAGTTTTAATTGCTCCTGGACTGCTGAAGGCGCCGTTCCTCCCCTGCTGCACCGGGCTTCAACCACTTTAGCCGGATCCAGCAAGGAAGAGATCTCTTCCGCCAGGGCTGGATGAAAACGCTCCCTGGTTTCCGGGGAAAGTTCGCGCAGGCGTTTTTTTTCATCCCGGCAGTATGCAATCAAGCTGCCCACTAGATGGTGAGCATCCCTAAAGGTAAGGCCATTTTTAACCAGGTAATCAGCCAGATCAGTAGCACAGAGATAGTCGTCGTCTACGGCTTCCTTTAAACAAGAAGGATTGACTGTTATCGTTTCCAACATTTCAGAAAGCAAAGGCAAAAGACCTTTTAACGTGTCTATTGTATCAAATAAACCTTCTTTATCTTCCTGCATATCTTTATTGTAGGCAAGTGGCAAACCCTTCATAACGGTTAAAAGTGCAATAAGATTGCCATAAACCCGGCCGGTTTTACCCCTTGCCAGCTCAGCCAGATCAGGGTTTTTTTTCTGAGGCATCATACTGCTACCTGTCGTATATGCATCATCCAGTTCAATAAAACCAAATTCTGCTGAAGACCAGTTAATCAGCTCCTCGCAAACACGGCTTAGATGCATCATTAATATTGCAGCAAAAGATAGAAATTCAATGATATAATCTCTATCGCTCACCGCATCAATGCTGTTCTCATAAAGCAAGGAAAAATTAAGTGCTTCGGCTACCTGCAAGCGATCAATATCAAAACCGGTCCCGGCAAGAGCTCCAGCACCAAGTGGCATCAGGTCGGTGCGCTTTAAAACACCTGCAAGCCTCTCCCGGTCTCGCTTTAACATCCAAAAATAAGCCAGCAGGTGATGAGAGAGCAATACTGGTTGGGCTCTTTGCAGGTGCGTATAACCTGGAATTAGCACACCTTCAAACCGTTCAGCTAAGTGTAATATGGTTTCCTGTAACCCGGCCAACAATAAATCTAAAGCTTTAATCTCCTCTTTCATATATAAATGAGTATCAAGCGCTACCTGGTCATTACGGCTGCGACCGGTGTGCAGTTTTCCTCCAACCGGGCCGATTATCTCAGTAAGCCTCTTTTCGATATTCATATGAATATCTTCAAAATCTAGATCATAGGGAAACTGTTCCTGCTCCAGTTCTACCTTGATCTCCTCAAGACCATTAATGATTTTCGCTGATTCTTCTTTGGTAATAATTCCCTGTTTGCCCAGCATTTGAACATGAGCGATACTACCCTTGATATCAGCAAAAGCCAAACGCCTGTCAAATGGTAGCGACGCAGAAAAATGAAGCATCGCCTTCGAGGTGTCTTTTATGAAACGTCCCTGCCATGGCTTTTTCAATTTCTAGACACCTCCTGCCTGATTTATTGCTCTTTTTTTATCCATAAGCGCTTTAACTGTTAAAGGCAATCCGTATAGATTAATAAAACCCTGGGCATCTTTTTGATTAAATAATTCATCAGCTTCAAAAGTAGCCATGTCCGGATTGTAAAGAGTATAGGGTGAAGTCCTGCCTTTGACAATAATATTGCCTTTATATAGTTTCAGGTCAATAGTGCCTGTTACCGTTTCTTGCGTGGTTCGGATAAATCCATCCAGGGCTTCCCGCAGAGGAGTAAACCAGAGACCATAATAGATCAGTTCAGCATATTTTAATGCAACTGCTTCCTTATAATGATAGGTCTCCCGATCTAAAGTATACTG
>PWMM01000164.1 GCA_003558195.1 Syntrophomonadaceae bacterium | reverse complement strand
TGCCGGCAGTTGATCGATTGCTTCGCGAAGAGGCACTGATTAACAGGCTGCAGTTTCTCCCGCGGCGCCTGGTATTGCAGGCCGCCCAGGAAACAATTTCTGCTTATCGTCAAAAATTGAGTAGCTTTGCCGAGCTTGATCACCTGCCAGAATCAGCAGAACATTTTGATCTTGCACCTTCAACCCTGGCCGAAGAAGCGGCTTGCCTGGCTGATAAGAAGGCCGGCATGAACCTTAAGGCTGTGATCAATGCCACGGGCATTGTCATTCATACCAACCTGGGCAGGGTTCCTCTTGCTTCTTCTGCTATAGCAGCCATCAAAGATGTTGCCGAAAACTATAATAACCTTGAAATATCTTTGGAGACTGGTGAACGCGGTTCCAGGCAGGAACACCTGGAGGAGCTGCTTTGCGATTTAACTGGAGCTGAAGCGGCTATGGTGGTTAACAATAATGCAGCAGCTGTTTTTCTAACCTTAAATGCACTTGCAGCAGATCATGAAGTTGTGGTCTCCAGGGGGCAGCTGGTTGAAATCGGCGGATCTTTCAGGATTCCTGATATTATGGCTGCCAGCGGAGCTACCTTGATTGAAGTCGGCACAACCAATAAAACTTACTTAAAGGATTATGAGGCAGTGGTTAATGATAACACAGCCGCTTTTTTAAAAGTGCATACCAGTAATTACCATATGGTTGGTTTTACTGCAGAAGTGGAAACAAAAGAACTGGCTTCCCTGGCTAGAAAATACCGGTTACCGCTGGTTGAGGATTTGGGCAGTGGGGTTTTAATTGATTTGAGTGCCTTTGGGTTACCTGCTGAACCCCTGATCCAGGATAGCGTTGTTGCCGGAGCAGACCTGGTTACTTTTAGCGGGGATAAAATGCTTGGAGGCCCACAGGCCGGCATAATAGTTGGGCGAAGTGACCTGGTTTCAACAATCCGAAAGAATCAGCTGGCCAGGGCGCTGCGGGTTGACAAATTTACTATAGCGGCCCTGGAGGCGACTTTGCGTCTTTACCTGGATACGAAAAAAGCGCTGCAAGAAATACCGGTTTGGAGTATGATTACTGCAGTTCCCGAAGATTTGCAGCACCGGGCTCAAAGCATGGCTGAAAAATTAGCCGGGCGGCTGGATAACATCAGCTTAGAAGTTATAGAAGGTATTTCCAGGGTAGGAGGAGGTGCTCTTCCCACGGCGGAATTGCCAACCTTTTTATTAGCGCTTAAGCCTTTAAAAGGTTTAACACCATCAGCAGTGGCATCTAACTTAAGGCGGGGGCAACCGCCAGTGATCTTGAGACTTCAACAGGATCGGCTTTTAATTGATCCGCGAACGATCAAAGAAAAGGAAGAAGGCGACCTGATTGATGCTCTAGTTGCGTCCTGGCATCAATAATACTGAGATTTTGTCCAACCTGGACAGTAATCTTTTTCCATAGCAGAGATGCTGATATGCCCTGAACTTTAATTAGTTTTTTAAATCATATTATTATTCTACCAGTTAATCCGGGTTAGGAGCATCATATATTGGACCATTTAATTATCGGTACAGCCGGGCATGTTGACCACGGCAAAACAGTATTAATTTCAGCGCTTACCGGGGTAGATACAGACCGCTTGCAGGAAGAGAAGCAGCGCGGTATATCTATTGATCTTGGTTTTGCTCCCTTCAGGTTACCCAGTGGCAGGCTTGCCGGAGTGGTGGATGTTCCAGGCCATGAACGATTTATTCATAACATGTTGGCTGGAGCTTCTGGTTTAGACCTGGTCATGCTGGTGGTTGACGCAACCGAAGGGGTTATGCCCCAGACCAGGGAGCATCTAGATATACTTCAGCTACTAGGTATTTCCAATGGAATCGTAGTAATTACCAAGATAGACCTGGTAGAAGAAGAGTGGCGTGAGCTGGTTGAAGATGAGATCAAGGATGAGCTGAAAGGTTCATTTTTAGAAAATGCCCCCATTCAAGCCGTATCTGCTATCAGCGGGCAAGGCATCGAAGAGCTGAAAGCAATAATTGATCGCATGACCGGGGACCTGGAACCGCGCAATGCCAGTGGTCCATTAAGACTGCCTGTTGATCGTGCTTTTGTTATTTCCGGCTTTGGGACTGTAGTAACCGGAACCCTGGTCCAGGGAACGATTCGAGTGGGCCAGATTGTCGATGTAGTGCCACCGGGTCTGGAAGCCAGGGTTAGAAATGTTCAGGTTCATGATCAAGATGTGGAAGAAGCACAGGCTGGCAGTAGAGTGGCATTAAACCTTTCCGGAGTGGGGAAAGGTGAGATCATGAGAGGCAGTGTCGTCAGTACCCCGGGCTACTACAAAGAGACCAACTTATTGGATGCCTGGGTAAAACTATTGCCAGGATCACCGAGATCTCTGAAAAACCTTGATCCGGTTCATTTTTTCCTGGGGACGGTGCGCACTGTGGCTAACCTGCTTTTACTGGATCGCGATCAAGTTAAACCGGGTGAAAATGTTCTGGTACAATGCCGCCTTGAAAAGCCACTGGTGGCTGAACGTGGTGATCCATTTGTTATCCGGTCTTATTCGCCGATGACTACAATTGGTGGTGGCCTGGTTTTAGATCCTTATCCGGCGAGACATCGCCGTTTTCGCCAGGATGTTATCAAACATCTAATGGAATTAAAACAGGACCCGGCACAAGGAGGCGATGCGGCCTTTGTAAAAAGCAAACTGGAAGCTTTGATAGCGGCTGATCCAGCCCGTTTAATGAAAGAAACTCGTTTGGGACAGGAGAGAACTAATGCTATTTTAGAAGATATGCTCGCTCAAGGTCAGGTCACCAAGATCGGGGCCGCTTATATGCTCTCTTCCACCTTACGGAAATTAGAAGAACTGTTATTATCTGAGCTGAAACTTTTTCACGACAAGTATACCCTGTCACCGGGTATTTCCAAGGCTCGTCTCCGTGGATTCCTGCCTCGTGATTTTGGTCAACAGGAATATGATGCCTTTTTGATACGCTTAGAGCAGGAGAATAAAATTTCTGTAAAAAATGACCTGGTAAGCCTTTTTAACTTTAGCCCGGTGCCTTCAGCCACAGAACAAAATATTATTGACAACCTGGCCACCCTCTACCTTAAAGGAGGACTGCAACCGCCTTCCTCTAAAGAAGCCTTAGATAAAGCCAGGGCAGAAGTAAGCCGTAAAGATGAGTATTATCATTACCTGCAAAGCAATGCCATTTTGGTCAAAGTGAGCGATGATCTTTATTTTCACAGGACAGCATATGATAAAGCTTTGGAATTATTACGCAACCATTTTAAAGACCAAAAAGCATTAACTTTAGCCCAATTTCGCGATCTTGCAGGCACCTCTCGCAAGTATGCCCAGGCATTGTTGGAACATTTTGATCAGCAAAAATTAACCAGGCGGGTGGAAGATCACCGGGTAGCTTTAAGACTTAAATAAAGGAAAATCAGGTAAGCGATACATGGACAGAAAGGAAGTGAAGCGATGGACAGCCGGGAAATCAGGTTGACGGCGATGACGAAGAGTGCCGGTTGAGCAGCGAAAATCGGTCCGGAAGACCTGGCGCAGGTCCTGCGTCATTTACCAGTGCTAGATGATCCAAATTATTTAAACCGGGATCAGCATTTTGCCGATGCCGGCATTTATAAGATTTCTGAACATCAGGCTTTGGTCCAATCGGTTGATTTTTTCACGCCAATTGTTGATGACCCCTACGATTTTGGCCAGATTGCAGCAGCTAACGCCCTGAGCGATCTCTATGCCATGGGAGCCAGTCCGCTTACTGCATTGAACATCATCTGTTTTCCCGCATCATGCCAACCGCTTGCTATTATGGAAGCAATCTTAAAGGGCGGTTATGATAAAGTGATCGAGGCCGCAGCAGTTGTAGTGGGAGGCCACAGTGTTGAGGATCCTGAGCCTAAGTACGGTTTAGCTGTTACGGGATTGGTTGATTTAAAGCAGATCATAACCGGTCAGGGCGCTGTCCCTGGAGATGTGCTTGTTTTAACCAAGCCACTGGGAACAGGTATTATTAATACCGCTGTTAAAGGAGATATGATCGACCTTAAAGATGCTGAGCCAGTTATAAAAGGCATGGCTGAGCTGAATAAACATGCTTCCAGGGCGATGCTTGAAACTGGTGTTTCTGCTGCTACAGATGTTA
>PWMM01000052.1 GCA_003558195.1 Syntrophomonadaceae bacterium | reverse complement strand
TATGACTCTTTTTCACCATTAGACGGTGAAGTGATCAAGGCCTGTGACCAGCTGGCAGCCTATATAGAAACCTTTCTTTCCATCTCTCATGGAATAAAATCATCCCACCTGGAAGAGGGAAACCGGCAGCTTTATAACCGTTATAATAACCAGGTTATCTCCGGTATAGATTTTGGACGGTTGTTTAGTTATTTTAAGATATAAAGAACCGGCTCAGCCCTGATTGATCACCCAATGTCAATTTTATCAAGCCATCGTCTCATTAGTCCCTTAATTCTGAAGTCTTGCGTTAATTTGGCAAGACTTTTTAAGCGATCCCGTAAATACCTATCAACACTAAATATATAAAGGGCCATTTCAAAATCCAATAATTATGGCACCGGCTTGTCCGGGTTAGGATACTTGATAAAAGATAACTTAATATTTTATATAATTAACAGGATTCCTTTAATTGTTAATCTAAACAGCTAAAATCAAGTTATTTTTCGACGTCCTTCCCGGTATGCCATAAAATCAGGGCCATGCTTGGCCAGGATAATCACGGCAAAAACAAGCCCGAATAAAACCCATACAAACTCCTGGTACTGGAAGAAAAGGATAACTGGTATACTCAAAGCTGCCAAACCACAAGCCGTATTGGTATCTTTAAGTGCTATAGTCAGGCAAACTGCAGCTAAAAGGACAAAAGGAATCGTTTGGGGAGAGAAAGCAATAAAAACCCCTGTTCCCGTTGCCAGCCCTTTACCTCCCCGGTATCTTAGAAAAACGCTGTAATTATGACCAAGCAGAACCAGCAGGCCAGCCATAAACACTACCAGTGGCTCAGAACTCCAGTTCATAGCCAGCACTATAGCCAGCGCTCCCTTGGCAATATCTAATAAAATTGTCAGCAAACCAGGAATTAAACCTGCCGATCTTAAGATATTCATGCCGCCAACATTGCCTGAACCGCTCTCACGGATGTCAATCTTTTTGAATAAGCGGCCAAGCAGGTAAGCAGTTGGAAAAGATCCCAGTAAATAAGCGATGCCCATACTAAAAATATCATTCATTATTTGTTTCAGCCTCCTGATTGAATTAGATTAATTGCTTAATTGATAGTTGTAACATTACCAAAAACACTTAAAAATACTTCCAATTGTACTTGCAGTAATATAATTATTCTTAATTGTTCACCTGTGCTGATCATTAAACTGGCATTATAATAAGTATAACCCGATTGTTGACTTTTTGAAAACCTTGCATTAAAATAAATTAAGAATTGAATAGCTTTTTAACATCGGGGCGTGGCGCAGCTTGGTAGCGCGCTTGACTGGGGGTCAAGAGGTCGAAGGTTCAAATCCTTTCGCTCCGACCATTTTTTTAACCGGCTTTTTGGAGGTGATTATGGAAAAAGTATAAATTATATCGAGTCAGAAGGAAGGAAGGGATGTGCCCGATTTATGCAGAAGAGAGGTTTTATTTTTATTGCCCTGACGTTAATCCTGGTCCTGACTTTTAGTCTATCTGCTGCAGCTTATGAGTATAAGAGAACCAGTTCCAGTTTCAGGTACATTGGTGATGTATTACATGAAAAATCATATAATTTTTACGGCGGCAGCGGATCTTTTTACGTGCATGGTTTTGGCGAAGTTATGGGTAGTCATAGAGTGGAAACCACTCGTTACGATATAAGCCCGCAAGATTTGGTTTATAATACTTACCCACCGCAATTTACATCAAGTAAGGCTTATATCAGGGTTTACCTGCGCGGGACAACTGATCCTGATTATGCGGCCACCTTAGCCCAAAGAGAAGCAGAGCTGCTGGCGCATGTAAAACAGAGGCGGGAGGCAGAAATAGCGGCTTTAAACGAGATGAAGAAAGCTTCACCAGGCATGAGCGGTGAAGAATTCATGGCCGAAATGGATGCCATCAATGAGTATTTTGATGAACTGGTGCTTGATATCATAGAAAGCTATAGTGAGGCTAAAAAGAATGTTCGGCTGCTCAGTTCTAATACAATTGATATGAAAGCAGGTCAGGCAAGATCCAGGGTTGGCGTCGATATGGATCCCGGTGAAAGCGGTTACATCAGGCAGACGATCGAAACCACCACCGGTTCCCAGGAGTATTTAAGAATCAGGAGTTCCTTTGAGAATACTGGTGGTACAACCAAGCGTGAGCTAACTGTTCCCGATTTCTTTAATGAGAGAATGCATGTTGAAGGTTATGCCAGGGTTTGGGAAAGAACAACAGTACGAGAAGGGAATGCTAAAACCGGCTGGTGGGATACACAGCCCTAATACTATAACAAGATTTGTTTAGACTAAGAAGGCTCCAGTTTTAAAGGAGCCTTCTTTTTTGACATAAAAAAACTTTCTGCAGTATAATAATATTAATGCAGATTGATCTAAAGCAAAATGGAAGGGAGGAATTGAAAATGGCTGTAGAAAAAACTCTGCAAGAAAAGCAAAAAATGGCCAATCAGCGAGCTAGTGAACTAAAAAGCAGCATCGATGACTACCGGCAGGCTTTAAACGATATGCCTACTGGGTTTAAATCCTGGCCCCAAATCCAGGAAAATCAAAAACGAATAAAGACATACTTTAAGGCAACTGACAGTGACTGGGAAAACTGGCACTGGCAGTTGAAAAACCGTATTAGTAGTGCCGAGGTTTTAAAAGAATTATTGCCCATAAATAAGCAGGAATATGAAGAAATCAGGGAGACGGGTTCAAAATACCGCTGGGCTGTATCACCGTACTACCTGAGCCTGATTGATCCCGATGATCCCGATGACCCGGTCAAAAAGCAATGTATTCCCTCTATACATGAATATCTTGACCGGGAAGGTTATGAAGATCCCATGGGAGAAGAATTTACTTCACCCACCAGTGCTATAACCCGTCGCTACCCTGACCGCTTAATCATCAAAGTAACAAACCAGTGCGCCATGTACTGCCGACATTGCCAGCGGCGAAGAGCTATCGGAGAGGAAGACCTGGCTACTCCGCGGGAAGAACTGGAAGAAGCTATTAAGTATGTCAGGGAAAACGAAGAAATTCGTGATGTCCTCTTAACCGGTGGAGACGGTTTAATGCTTAACAACCAGACCCTTAAATGGCTTTTAGAGGAGATTGATAGTATTGATCACGTGGAGATAAAAAGGTTTGGTTCAAGAACGCTTGTAACCATGCCGCAACGTATTGATGATGAGTTGTGCCAAATAATCTCCGATCACTTACCTGTCTATGTGGTTACTCATTATAACCATCCCTTGGAGATTACCCCCCGGGCCAGAGAGGCCGCTTTTAAGCTGGCTAAGTCTGGTGTAAGCATGGGTAATCAAGCAGTGCTTCTTAAGGGTGTTAACAACGATCCTTTCGTAATGAAAAAGCTGAACCAGGAACTTTTAAAAATTATGATCAGGCCGTATTTAATATTCCATGCAAAAGCGGTTAAAGGGACATCACATTTCCGCACCAAAGTAGAAGAAGGTCTTGAAATAATGGAGTCACTGCGCGGTTACACGTCGGGACTGGCTATCCCCAACTATGTTGTAAATGCCCCCTTTGGCCTTGGAAAAACTCCCATGCTGCCAGAATACCTGGTGAACATGGGTAAAGATTATCTCCAGATCAGAACCTGGGAAAACAAGGTCTTGCGTTATGAAAATAAATAAATTATTGTTTAAACTTGCTTGGTAAGGAACTCTAAAACATTTTTCCAGTTCAGGTGCTGTTCAATATTTTGCTTAACCATACTGATTGCTTCTTTATTCTCCGGGTGGATACTGCGATAAATGCTTTGCAGATTTTCTATGGTTGAATAAGTATCTTCATGGACCAGAATTACCGGAACGCCCTTTTCTTCAGCTTTGGACAGTACCTGGAGATCCGGATACAACCCACCTGTTAGTATTATTACCGAGGTGCTGGTTTCCAGTGCCGTCAGGGCCATATCGCTGCGATCACCGCCGGTGATCAAAGCTTTATTCGGTGCGCGGCGTAAATAACCCAGGGCGCTCTCAATGGTCATGGTTCCAACGACAACCTCTTCTACAATGCGATTCATATTATCAGGTGCGCTCAGGACATCACCGGATAGAACATCATAAAACTCTGCTACGGTTGGAGCAGATATTTCAACTTTCTTAGGGATTACTCCCAGGACTTGATAACCTTTT
>PWMM01000197.1 GCA_003558195.1 Syntrophomonadaceae bacterium | reverse complement strand
GTAAAAGGTAATATTAAAACATATTCCGGTTCATCATACCCGGGAAGCTGTAAAATTGTGTAGTAAGGTTCCATTAATTGTTCCTGGCCAAATGACTGTTCAATAGGAATAGCCCATAAATCTTCCCGGCTGTAAAACTGGTTTGGATCAGTTATATGATAAAGTTGCAATATTTCAGATTGGATAGCAAATAAATCTTCCGGGTAACGAACGTTATCCATCAGGCCTGCGGGCATATCTTCCATGGCGCTGAACATCTCGGGAAATATCTTGTTATAAGTTTGCACTAATGGATCTTCAGGGTCAGAAATATAGTAATCAACATCTCCGTTGTAGGCATCAATAACCACTTTAACTGAATTTCGAATATAGTTAATATTCTCTTGTGGTTGTGAATAAGGATAGCGGTTGGTAACAGTGTATGCATCCTGGATCCAGAATAAACGACCGTCATTAACCACTATATAAGGATCGCTGTCGTAGCGCAAGAAAGGAGCAATCTTACGGACCCGCTCATGGATATTACGATCAAAGACCAGCCTGCTATCATTATTTAGCTCGCCTGAAATTAAAATCCGGTATTCACCAAAACGCAGAGCCATCAAGGCGCGCCGAAATATTGAATTTACAGGAATACCCGCATCACCATCATAATAGATAAATTCATTTTCATCACCAGCTGTAGCATAGTGAAATTCGGGTGTTTTCGTATTAACAATTACATAATCATCTGTTAATTCCCCAAAATAGATAGAAGGATTATCAACTACCAGGTCACCTGTGGGTGGAATATCTCCTAAAAAATAGCGCGGTAATCCTTCCGGAGTAACTTCATTAACGGGGCTCATGGTCAATCAATAGCCATGCGTGTATTGCAGGTGTAGGTTAACCCAAGTTTGGGCTCTTTCAGCAAGCCTGCTTTTATCAAGTTCGCGAGCAGCTACCATAACCTGCCGGTATTCATCATCTACGGTGTAGCGATCAATATCCACGTCAACAAAGCGATAGTAAGGCCTGATGGCCTGTAATTCATTGAAGGTAGTAAGAAGGGGCCTGTAGTCCCAAAGGCGAACATTTTTTATCGTTCCTTCATTTTCCCGCAGATCATCCCAATTTAGATCTTGAGAGGCTTCGTAACGACGGGTAGAAAATTGATCTATGCCATAAGCAGCACGGGTAAACTCAATGTGATGCTGTAGATATTCTCTTTCATAGCTAAACTCACTGGGTTCAACAACAAAGTTCTGAATGGCTGCCGGATAGGCCCAGCCTCCCAGTAACGAAACACCGACTAAAGCCATAATGCCATAGATAAAAAAGCGGAAACGGCGCAGAAAAATATTAGCAATAAAGAGTAAAGCAATGGCAGCTGCCAGGACCATCAATACCATCAAAACAATATAATTAGCATTAAGGTCAGTATAACCAGCACCGTAAACCACGCCACGATCTGAAAGTAGAAGCTCCAGCTGGCTTAACCTGTAGTCCCAGGCTTTTAAGCCAAATATTAAAGCCAGTAAAACAGCCAGGTGGCTAACTGCTTTTGAAGGTGGGAGAATCCAATTCTGCTTACCCGGAGAAGGGGCGTTGAGGAAAATATAGATTCCTGCAACTATTAACAAAGTGATAACCAGGGCCATCATTAAAAACTCATAAATAAAGCGATAAAAAGGCAGGTTGAATACATAAAATGCAACATCGGCACCAAATATTGGATCACTAATATCAAAAGGAACCTGGTTGAAAAAGCGTAATACATCCATCCAGGCTGTTCCAACATATCCTGAAAAAACAAAGGCTAATAACGCCGATGCAGCCGTGAAATATAAAGTCAAGCGGCGGGGTGTTAAAAAACGCATTGCCCCCGAAGCCATTAACTTTTCTCTCAAGGCAAGGTTGGGAAAACTTAAGATATAACGTCTGGTAAACATCAAATTAGCAAACAAAAAAGCGAATAAAAATATAAATGCGCCTATGCGCATACCCCAGCGGGTTAGATACTGGGTCCAAAAAACCTGCTCCACGTCCAATTCTATAAACCAGAGCAAGTCAAGATAAAAGGTTGATCCAGCCAACAGTAGCGACCCCAATATAACTAGGCCGATTAATGTAATATAAAAACGACTGCGCACGCAAAGCCCTCCTGACAAATAAATACCGGTTTCACACCGGTTAATGATTTCATATCATAATTGTAGCTAATAGTTCAAATGATGTCAAAAAAATTTCTAAATAAATTCGGAGAGACTCTTAGATCAGTTCTTACAAATTCTCAAAGCTGCTAGAACAAAAACATTTTGAAACCGCCCAGGTTTTCTATAAATTCCAGATAGCTTGTTTTTAACTGTTTGCCCCATCTTTAAAAATCGGTCGGAACATAACTGTATTTTTTATCTAAATTTTAACCTCCATAACAAACAGTAATTATGCTCATTAAGCTACTATCACTAAGTTAGCTTTTTACTGCCGGGGCCAGAAGATCTTATATTTTCAGGCTTTTAAAAATAAATACTATTCCCTTTCCGGTCAACCCAACCGCTAATTAATGGTGGCGCTGGAACAGTTTTATTAGAATAATGATAAGCAGATTTAATCAGCCCAGTAACTAAGTGGTCCACATCTCGAAAAGTTGCATCAGATGCATGGATTACGGCCAGGGTTTCTCCAACCTGGACATAATCACCAATTTTCTTTTCTAGAATAATACCCGTCGCTGGATCGATTGGATCAGATTTTATTCTGCGCCCAGCACCTAGCATTACTGCTGCCGAACCCACTTTTTGGGCATCTAAGCTGGAGATATAACCTTTCTGTTCAGATTTTAAGGCAACCCTTAGCCTTGCTGCCGGGAGTAGTGCCAGGTTATCTACTATGCTCTTATTACCACCCTGATTCTCTACCATGTCTCTAAATTTATTTATGGCGGCACCATTCTTGATTAACCTGGCCAGATCCTTTTTACCCTCTCCGGGATCTATTGTTTTTCCTCCTAAATAAAGCATCCATCCACCCAGCAGCAGGCACAGCTCCTCCAGATCCCGGGGGCCCTGCCCTTTTAAGGTTAAAATCGCTTCTTTGATCTCAAGAGAATTGCCTATCGCCTTACCAAGCGGTTGATCCATCCTGCTAATTACAGCTACTGTAGCACGTCCAGCTTTCTGCCCTATGGCCGTCATTACCCTGGCCAGATTAAAGGCTTGTTTTTGCTCTTTCATAAATGCGCCTGCGCCCGTCTTAACATCTAAAACCAAAGCGTCATTGCCAATAGCCAGCTTTTTCCCCATTATACTGGCTGCAATCAGAGGAATGCTTTCCACAGTTACAGTTACATCTCTCAGGGCATATAACTTTTGATCGGCCGGAACCAGATCAGGGCTCTGGGCAGCCACAATCAGCCCAACCTTTTTTGCTTTTTCAACAAAATCTATTTTCGAAAAACCGGTTTTAAATCCTTCAATTGATTCAAGCTTGTCAATAGTTCCTCCGGTATGACCAAGACCGCGTCCCGATAACTTGGCCACCGGGACTCCTGCTGCAGCAACCAGAGGGGTTAAAACAAGAGTTGTAGTATCACCTACGCCCCCGGTACTGTGCTTATCTATTTTTATACCCGGTATACCTTCAAGGCTTACATTTTCCCCAGATTCAGCAATTACCCTGGTTAAAGCATATATTTCTTGATCACTCATACCCCGGAAATAAATTGCCATTAAAAACGCTGCTACCTGGTAATCAGGGATAACCCCTTTTAAATAACCGGTAATTAAAAAATCTATTTCATCTGCATTCAAAGATTGTCCATCACGTTTTTTTAGAATAAGATCGCAAGTCCTCATAGTAAAACCCCGCACCGCTAAAATATCAATAATTCGCTTTAGCACCAGGCAATAATTAAGCAATGACCAGGTTATCACAACAGGCTACTTTATATCCACTGGGAACCTAATAAACTGTAATTAGCTCTGCTATAGCGTCAAAAGTTGCTTGCCCGATCCCACTTACATCCATTAAATCTTCAGTAGCTTTAAAAAAACCATGACTTTCCCTGTATTCAATAATCTGTGCTGCCCGTACCTCTCCAATACCAGGCAGTGCAGTTAATTCTTTAGCAGTAGCCCTATTGATATTGATAAGGCCTGCACTGTTATCCTGCACCGGTTTTTCTGATCC
>PWMM01000083.1 GCA_003558195.1 Syntrophomonadaceae bacterium | reverse complement strand
TCATGTTAGGTCGTGACCATCATGATGTGAGCGGTACTGATTCGCCGTTCCGGGAGACGGCCAATATCAAGGATGGCAGCAATGTCATGGCGGATATGGCAGTGCAGTGTTTTGCCGGTAATGCGGCCCGGGGTATGTCCCTGGTAGCCCTGCACAACGGCGGCGGTGTGGGGATAGGAAAAGCTATAAACGGCGGTTTTGGAATGGTGCTGGATGGTAGTGAAAATACAGACCGGATCCTTAGCTCCGCCATGCCCTGGGATGTAATGAGCGGTGTAGCTCGCCGGGCCTGGGCGCGCAATGATCACTCGATTAAAACTGCCGTTAAGTATAATCAAGATCACGCTGATACCGATCATATTACCCTGCCTTACCTGGCAGACGACAGCTTTATAAAAAAACTGGTGAAGAAATCTTTTACCAAATAAACATTGACCTTCAGGCCTTTACTTCTGAAGTCATGTTGAAAAGTAGCTTCTCAAGGAAAGGATCATTAAAATGAAGATAACTCTTTTGATTAAAAATGCCAGCCAGGTGGTGACTTCCCGGGGCGCTTCAAAGCAGCCTTTGAACGGATCAGATCAGAGAGCATTAACCGTAATCGAAGATGGCGCTGTGGCTGTCAGCGGTGAAAAGATTGTCTTAGTGGGTTCAACTGCCGAAGTATTGGATAAAATAGCGGTCGATGCCGATACAGAAGTGCTTGATGCTTCCGGAAAAGTGGTCTTGCCCGGCCTGGTTGATCCCCATACCCATGTTGTTTTCGGGGGATCGAGAGAGCACGAGCTGGCTTTAAAACTACAGGGAGTTCCCTATCTTGAGATCCTGGCCCGGGGAGGGGGGATTTTGAGCAGTGTTGAAGCGACCCGGGCTGCATCTAAGGAAGAGCTGATTGCAAATGGAATTAACTATTGCCGGCAGATGCTGGCCCAGGGAACCACTACGGCAGAGGCAAAAAGCGGTTACGGTCTTAGCACGGCAGCTGAAATAAAAACCTTAGAAGCGATCAAAGCAGTAGACCGGGCTCAGCCGGTTGACTTGATACCCACTTTCCTGGGCGCTCACGCTGTGCCGAAAGAATACAGGGATAATCCTGATGGCTATCTTGACCTGGTCATAAATGAGATGCTACCCCAGGTGGTTGAAAAAAACCTGGCCCGTTACTGTGATGTTTTCTGCGAGGAAGGGATTTTTTCTGTGGAGCAGTCAAGACAGGTCCTGGAGGCGGCAAGGGACCTTGGCCTGGGTTTGAAAATGCATGCTGATGAAATATCTCCCCTGGGAGGGGCAGAACTGGCAGCCGAACTGGGAGCTGTTTCAGCCGATCACCTCCTGGTAATATCTGATCAGGGCATTGAAAAGATGGCTGCCTCTAAAGTGATCGGGGTAATTTTACCAGGAACCACCTTCTACCTCTGTGAAGATCACTATGCTCCGGCTCGAAAAATGATCGAAACCGGTGTTCCGGTAGCCCTGGCTACAGATTTTAACCCGGGTAGCTCTCCCAACAATAACTTGCAGTTAATTATCAATATCGCCTGCCTGTACCTGCGGATGACACCGGCAGAGGTTATTAATGCCATAACCATAAATGCTGCTCACGCTGTAGGCCTTTCAGAACGGGTTGGCAGTTTAGAAGCAGGCAAGCTGGCTGATTTAGCCCTTTTTACTGCCCCCAACTATGAATACCTGGCTTACAGGTACGGAACTAACTTGATCAGCACAGTCATAAAAAAGGGAAAAATTGTAGTGGAGGTGTAATCGAAAATGGCTAAAATAGTAGAATGTGTGCCCAACTTTAGTGAAGGCCGCGATCACGAAGTGATTGAAGAAATCGTCGGGGAAATCAAGGCCGTTAAAGGAGTTAAGCTGCTGGACTATTCCAGCGATGAAAGCCATAATCGCTCGGTTGTAACCTTTATCGGGGAACCCGGCCCGGTGAAGGAGGCAGCCTTCAGGTCAGCTAAAAAGGCAGCCGAACTGATCGACATGTCGAAACATGAAGGCGGCCACCCTCGCATGGGGGCCACTGATGTAATTCCCTTTGTGCCTGTTGCCGGGATTGATATGCAAGAATGCGTGGAAATGGCTAATGAACTGGGCGAGCGCCTGGCAGAAGAGTTAAAGATACCGGTTTATTTATATGAGGAAGCAGCAAAAAAACCGGAGAGAAAAAATCTCTCAGCAGTCAGGCGTGGCCAGTACGAAGGCCTCATCGAAGCCATTAAGGAGCCGGGGCGAGAGCCTGATTTTGGACCGGCCCAGGTAAATATCCGGGCCGGTGTTACGGCCGTGGGAGCAAGACCACCTTTGATTGCCTATAATATCAACCTTGATACCGAAGATGTTGAAATTGCTAAAAATATTGCTAAAACAATCAGGGGAAGCAGCGGTGGTTTTCCTACTATCAAGGGCCTGGGGATTTATATTGAAGAAACCGGGCAGGCCCAGGTGACGATCAATGTTTGTGATTACAAAAAAGTTTCCTTGCACCGCGTATTTGAACTGGTTAAGCTGGAAGCGGGGCGTTACGGGGTGCAGGTAACCGGTAGCGAAATAGTGGGATTAACTCCCATGGAAGCCCTGATCGATGCTGCGGAATTCTACCTGCAGCTATCCGGCCTTGATGCCGGACAAATTTTAGAGAACCGCTTATTGGAGTGATTATTTCTAAGATGGATGACAATTATGAAGAAAGAGTTCAACCCTTTGCGGATGAAAAACCAGGTGAACCGGACGGTTTATCAACAAGTAGTTTAAAAAAACCCGATTTAAGAGCGGCTATGAAGCTGTACCTGGTTGTATTTCTGCTGCTGCTGGTTTTCGGGTCCCTGGCCCAAACCTGGAACTTTGAAATTGGCATGATTATAACCCAGTGGGTAATTATTCTTTTACCGGCTCTATGGTTTTTGCGGCGCTACCGGGTTAACTGGATTGAGTATGGACGTTTTAAAGCCTTAGAATGGCACTTCATACCGGTAATTATCCTGCTGTCAGCCTCTTTCTGGCTTTTGAACATGGCCATAGCTGCCGGGATGATAACTGCATTAATGGAATTTGGTTATGAACCGATTGTGGTTCTTGAACCACCTGCAACTTTACAGCATTACCTGGTATATATTTTTGTGCTTTCTATTTCTGCCGGTATTTGCGAAGAAGTGTTGTTCAGGGGAACGATCATGCCTGCCATGGAAGAAAAAGGCCTGGTGCCTGCCATAGTATTCAGTTCCTTTCTTTTTGCCTTATTTCATATCTCCTTTTTAAACCTTTTCAGCACCTTCGTGCTTGGAGTGGTAATGGCAGTAGTGGTTATAAAAACCGGCTCGTTGTGGGGTGGGATCATTTACCATATGCTCAACAATTTCTATGCAGCGACCTACCTTTACCTGGCGGGGCAGCAGGAAGCTGCAACTGAAATCGATCCTCAAAGCTTATGGGCCCTGCTGCCCCTGGCCATTCTGGCCGGAGCGGGTGCCTATGCCGGGCTTCGCCTGCTGGCAAACAGGTCAAAGGTTAAACCGCTTTTACAAAGCCGGGCCGGGGGTTGGCTCCCTGAAGGCTGGTTTAACTGGATGCTTATTATTTCTCTGCTATTATTCTTACTAATGGCCATGCTTGAAATGGCAGTTGGTTTTAGCTGGTTTGGAAGTTTATAATGAAAATATAAAGAACCAGGTTTTTTTAAAAGAAATACCTTTAGTAAAGGCATGTTTTACAGTTTCTAATTAGAACAGGAGGTAATAACAATGAGCCTGAAAGGTAAAAGCGTTGCAATTTTACTGGAAGAGCTGTACGAGGATCCGGAGTTCTGGTATCCCTATTACCGTTTTAAGGAAGCCGGGGCAAAGGTGACAGCAATAGCGCCTAAGATTAAAACATATAAAAGTAAACACGGTTTTCCGGCAACAGCGGACCTGGCCGCCGGTGATGCAGAAGCAGGTACCTTTGACGCTGTAATTGTCCCGGGAGGTTTTTCACCCGATCACATGCGCCGTTCTAAAGAAATGGTTGCATTTTTAAAAGAGGCATACGAACAGGGCAAAATTATTGCTGCTATCTGTCACGGTCCCTGGATGCTGACATCAATAGGAGCGGTAGAGGGGCGTAAAGCAACGGCATTTTTCTCCATAGAAGACGATCTCGTTAATGCCGGAGCGCTTTTTGTTGATGAAGAAGTGGTCCGTGATGGAAATATAATTACATCAAGAACGCCTAAAGATTTAC
>PWMM01000298.1 GCA_003558195.1 Syntrophomonadaceae bacterium | reverse complement strand
GCCCCGTTTGGACCGACCAGGGCCACCCGGTCACCCCAGTTAATTTCAAAGGTTAGATCTGAAAAGAGCTTATCGCCGGCAAATTCTTTGCTAACATTTTCAAAGATAATCACCTGGTGCCCACTGCGGCCACTGTAACCGAGCCCGAGTTTGAAATACTTTGCTGCCTCAGGGGAGCCCTCTAGTGGATCCATTTTAGCGAGGCGCTTCTGACGGCTGCGGGCCTGACGCTTGGAGCGCTCATCGCCCTTGGCTTCACGCACCAGTCTCTCCTCACGGGCCCTGATCCTTTCTAAGCGCTGCTGTTCCCGGCCTGCGCTTAAGGTTTCTAAGGCGAGCTGTTGTTGGTAGGCGCTGTAGTTACCGCTGTAGGCTTTAAGTCTGCGGCCCTGCAGGGCGAAGATGGAGCCAGCTACCCGGTCCAGGAAAAAACGGTCGTGGCTCACTACCAACAGGGCTGCTTTTAGTTCACGCAGATGTTTTTCCAGCCACTCCAGGGCTTCTAAATCGAGAAAATTGGTCGGTTCGTCTAGCAAGAGCAGGTCTAATTCCCTAAGAAGCAGCCCGGCCAGGCGGGCCCTGGTCTTCTCGCCCCCGCTGAAGGTACCAAGATCGCGGTTTAAGTCTTCTTCCTTGAAGCCAAGGCCTTTAGCGATACCAAGTAGTCTTTTTTCGACCTGGTAGCCCTGCTGCTCTTCAAAAGCAGCGGTTAGCTCTGAGTAGCGCTGGAGGTCCTGCTCTTCAGCGTAACCTTTCTGTTCAGCCCGGGTAGCAATCTTTTCTTCAAGGAAGCTAAGCTCTTTTTTTAGATCATATACTTCTTTTAAAGGATACTCTAAGTGGCGGCGCAAAGTACCTTCTTTTAACTCCGGGGGTTGCTGGGTCAGGTAGCCCAGGCTGATCCCTTTGGCCAGGTGCACTTCGCCCTGGTCGGGCTTTAGCTCACCGCTGATTATTTTTAAGATGGTAGTTTTACCGGAACCGTTCGGCCCGATTAAGCCCGCTTTTTGGCCCGGCTCAAGCTGCATGCTCACATCTTCAATGATAACCTGGTCTGCATATTCTTTTGTAACCTGGGATAGGGTCAGTAAAGGCATGGTTACTCCTTTTAGCTGCTTACTTAAACTTGCCTGATCCATTATAGCGGTTGAGTGGGTGCCGGTCAAAGGGGCCGACCGGTTATTTATGTAGCGTTAAAAAACTACTTTGATCATAGAACCAAACGCTTCACGGGAAAGAATTGCAACCCAAGCCACTAGCTAAATCGAGCAGGGCCATGGCGTACTCGATGTTACCAATCTTTTTCCTATACTCGACGTAGTAAGTTTTCGCTATACAGCATATTTTAAGGATCCATTATCGTCAAGAGTGGTTTTCCATGGGCTGCCGGGACAGGAGTCTGCAATAGCCAGGTACGCTTAAAGCTAAAAGCGATTTGGCTGCAAGCATTAGAGGACCCGCAAGACCCTGATGAAACCTGGCCTTGAAAGCCTAATTTTCAAGCAGGCCAAATAAGCGCCAGGTGTTACAGGCTCATTTTAATAAAACCCACTTTTATTACTGCTCCAACTGGTGAAAGGTGCAGTAACCCAGGCACCTTATAAAGGTTCAGGCATTGATACATTCAATTCCCTGCAAAGGACCGTTAATTCTTCCCATACATTTTCTAAGACGGGCACTCCCTTTTGCCGGTTCTCTTCCCAGGTGTAAAACTCTTTTTCTCCGGCCACGAAAATCTCTTTTTGGCCTTCCATTTTAGAAGCAGTTTTAAGCTCTTCGATAAAAGCATCCATCCGGTTTTTAAAAACTTCCTCTTCCATGAAGGCATTAATTTTAACAACGGCCATAAAATGACCCACCTGGCAGGGATCATCATTTTTAAGAGGATTTAATACTGAAGTTAAGAAGCCGGAACCGCTTAAAACTCCCGAAAAGATATCAACAACTGCTGCCAACCCATA
Source organism: Syntrophomonadaceae bacterium (assembly GCA_003558195.1). Lineage (GTDB taxonomy): Bacteria > Bacillota > Dethiobacteria > DTU022 > DTU022 > B1SED10-74M. The sequence goes on along the minus strand of PWMM01000298.1, from coordinate 2,271 downwards.
ACCTTTATAGCCGGCCGTTTCAGCTGGCCCGCCCAGGGGATAGAGGCCCCCGCCTTCAAGAACAGCAGCGGGGTTGGTGGAAGTGTAACCGGTATGATCAGCGCCCCAGCCTTCTGCGATAGAGATATTTTTACGGGCACTCACCTGGATTTTACCCAGGGGAACAATACTGGTTGCCATGTCCAAAACAAAAGGCAATTTATCTCCTGCCGGAGCGGCAACACTGATCGGGTTGGTACCCAGGTGCTTCTGCCTGGCGTAAGTGGGTAAAATAGCCGGCTGGGCATTGGAAAGACAGATCCCGATCATACCTCTTTCAATGGCCATCATGGAGTAATAGCCGGCTATGCCAAAGTGATTGCTATTTTTAACGCTACCTAACCCAACCCCGTACTTTTCAGCCAGGTCCAGGCATTTTTCCATGGCCCGGTAACTTGGAGGGTGCCCCAGGCCGTTATCGGCATCAACTTGAAAGGTTGCTCCCTGGTTTGCTGTTATTTTAACTGCCGGTTCGGCCTTCATATAGCCTGTTTTAAGGCGGCTGATATAATAGGATAACAGGCGGCTGACCCCGTGTGATTCAATACCCCTTAAATCTGCGGTTACCAGGACATCGCTAACTATTTGGGCATCGTTTTCAGGAACCCGGTAGTGCTTTAACAGTTCAACGACCAGTTGTTTCAGGGGTTCCTCCTCTATCCTGACATAGCTTTGTTCTTGCTCGGCCATAACTTAGAATCACCCTTTTTTTAAGTTCTAGAATGCTAGATACTTTAATGGTAAATCATTTTTCACTCTTACTTCTTATAAGTCAGCCATCTTTATGACAGCTTGCCGGACCATATCTTCAGGAGAGCCTGGATAAATAGGTTCCCACGGAACCCAGTCAAAGAAAATATATCAGTATTCTAGAACATTATAATCGTAATCATAAATCGTCTTTGTCGTTGACTTATATCTCTCTTTATCAACAGAAATATACCAGTGCGCTATTTCAATCATTTCATATTCTTTTTGATCAATTTTAACCCACACTTCGAGTATTTTTCCATCTGCTACCTGATCAGATACGATGATCCTGTCTGTATCAATCCACCACTCCATTTCATCATTTTGCGTGATGAATGTATATTTTTCAGCCACGTCCTGGTTATTACCACTGGGCGAACAGGCCACATTAACAAAGGGTAATAAAAAAATCAGCGCTATTATCAGTATTTTTATATAGCCTGCTATTAGGATCACCTTCCATAATCAACTAGCGATCATTCATCAGGTAAGCGGGATTATCTTTTATCATTGTAGTGATCTGATCTTTTGTTAAGCCAAAGTCCAACATGATTTTAAGAAATGATTTAAAACCTTCAACCGGATCAGGATAACCTTCCGATCCATAATCTGTGGTGAGGATACATTTTTCATAGCCAACCTGCTTGATACCTTCAACCATTTCCTCAGGCTCAATAGGGTTCCAATTTGGATGCAAGCTAAGAAAAGACATTTCTAAATAGGCCCCTTGCTTCACCAGTGCCTGTTTTTTACTTAAAGGCATCCGGTTAGTTTCAAAATCAGGATGATTGATCAGGACCCGGTTAATACCTTTTTCAAATGCTTTCTGGGTAAGGATATATACTTCCTCGTTACCCAAGTGGCCGGTAGACAGGCAAATATCTGCCGATGCAATTAACTCTAAGATTTTTTCTACTTCAGGAAGCAATTTTCCATCAGCATCAATAACGGTGAGACCTTCTTCGACCGCCATAACATTCTTGGTGGATTTCATTGAGCCAAACTTCATGGCACCGAAATGTTTAATATGGTTGTCTGCAGACATAGTTGGAAACCAGATTATTTTTGCCCCAAGCTTGATTTGAGCATCAACTACATGAGGGTTCAGCCCCCCGGAGTGAATATTCATTACATGCCCGCCACAGACGTTAACCTGATCATTAATATATTTTTTGGCAAGGTACGCCCTGCAAACAGTACTACCTTCATGAGCCTTGATTAAAAACCCTTTCATCTGCGCTTGCAAAGCCAATTCAGCCATATCAAGATCATCAAGAGATCTTTTAAAAAAACTGGGTCCGGTATGAATGTGTAAATCATAGGCCCCTTTTATTAACTGGTCAACATTGTTTACACTTGTGCTCATGCTTTTCGCTCCTATATTCTTAATTCATAAGCAGGTTTGGTAAAAACAGCGTTATTGCCGGTATAAAGGTAAGCAGCAGCAACACCGCGATCATGGACAATAGTAGCGGCCATATT
>PWMM01000315.1 GCA_003558195.1 Syntrophomonadaceae bacterium | reverse complement strand
TAGCAGCAGGTATAGCATTTATTATTGCCGGTTCTGGAACAAGTATAAATGGAATTGTTTTTATGAGTTCTGTGTTCACTTATCGTTTTCTTATTCTTTATGTTTTAGCTGTTTTTTTTATTGCGCTGGCAGTGGGCTACCTGATCTCTGTTCTGCTTGCTCTTGGGCTGGTTTGATATTATTCTTGATTACGATACCGGCTCTATCTTTATATTCCTCGATAAGAATTATTAGTTCCTTTGAGTAGGCCGGGTAGTTACAATAATTATTTGCAAGGGAGATTTGTTATGTACATTGAAAATATCAGCCCGGTTATTATAGAAATTGGGCCCGTGATTATACGCTGGTATGGTCTGATGTTTGCTATTTCGATTTTAACAGGTTTTTACTATCTCCGAAAAAATGGTTTGAAAAGAGGTTTTAATGAAGATGATCTCTTTAACCTGTTTATAATTATCTTAGTTTTTTTGATCATAGGGGCAAGAGCTGTCTTTGTTGCTGCTAATTGGAGTTTTTTTATCAACAATCCCGGTTTAATAATTAGAATTGATCAGGGAGGATTGGCTTTTCATGGAGGATTACTGGGAGGCATATTAAGCAGTTGGCTTTACTGCCGGATTAAAGAGCTTAACTGGTGGGTGCTTGCTGATCTGGCTGTTCCCGGTATAGCCGTGGGCATTACCCTGGTTAGGGTTGCCAATATTTTCAACCAGGAAATACTGGGTCGGGAAACTGAAATGTTTTTTTTCGAACAACATCCAACGCAGATTTACGGTTCATTAATCGGTCTTGCCTTGCTTTTTTTCCATAATTACCTCGTTCGGCGCAGAACACTATTGCCGGGTTACCTCTTTTGGAATTTCGTTCTTGGCTATACATTATTAAGAGGTTTAATTGAGGAGACCTTCAGGGATAACCCTTTAGTAGTCTGGCACTTTGTTAATGAAGCCTGGGGTGCAGGATTATTTACAGCGGTTCAGGTCTTCACACCATTTATAGTGCTTCTGTGCCTGGTAATGTTATGGAGGATTAACCGGACGCAAAAGTTTATCCCCAGTGATAAAGTGGCATCAATGAATAATGGATAAGATTATAATATTATGATATAATAATATTGGTTAAGGTGGCAAACTTTTTCAGGCAATTATAAGTAGCTGTTCAGTCTCTTTCAAGGCAAGCTTATATTATAATTTTGGGGCTAGAAAGAGGTTTAGTGTTTGATCATTGCTTTTAAGTAGAAATGGATAAAATAAATTCAGTTTAAGTCAATGATTTCCTTGTGCCAAAACTTAATGAATAAAGATAGTTTTTAAGGAGGTCGTCAAGTTGGTAAAGGCTATTTGGGAGAATATGATCCTGGCTGAAAGTGATAACATGGTTATCGTTGAAGGAAATCATTATTTCCCCCCGGATGATGTGAATAGAGAATACCTGGTGGAAAGTGATCACCGTTCTAGATGTCCCTGGAAAGGCCTTGCTCATTATTACCATATCAATACAAATGACAAAAAAAGTGAAAATGCTGCCTGGGCTTATCCGGATCCTAAAGAGAAAGCGCGCCACATTAAAGGTTATTATGCTTTCGGGAAGGATGTTAAAATTGAGTAAATGGGCTATAGCAATTCTTATGCTTGTTACTGTTTCTATTGTTGGGGCTTGCCAGCCGGCCAGTACCCAGCCTGAATGTATAAATGGACAGGAAATAGCTAAAGCTAATGAAATAGTGGAGGGTGATAGAGTGGATGAATTAAAGGAACGTTTAACTGAAATACAATATTATGTTACCCAGGAAGATGGTACAGAACCTGCTTTTGATAATAAATACTGGGATAACAAGCGTGAAGGGATTTATGTTGATATAGTATCCGGTGAAGTATTATTTAGCTCTACTGATAAATATGATTCAGGAACCGGCTGGCCCAGTTTTACAAAACCGGTTTATGAAGACAGCATAGTTGAAAAAGATGATAACAGCTTTGGAATGCACCGGATTGAAGTAAGAAGCCGGGAGGCGGATTCCCATTTAGGTCATGTTTTTGATGATGGACCTGAGCCAACAGGAAAAAGGTACTGCATTAATTCAGCGGCACTTGAGTTCATAGAGAAAGATAACCTTGAAGCAAGAGGTTACGGAGAATATAAATCGCTTTTTGATGCTGAATAAAACTCTTTGAAGATTTTCTCAAGGTTGACTTCAAACAGAATGTTTTAGATTTCGGGAAAAAGTGCTACTGAGATTGGTTAATAAGTACTTTTAAAAAAAACGGAGCTTTTTAACAAGCTCCGTTTTTTATGGGCAGATTTGGGTAAAAAATATATTAATCTTAAACCTGGTTATATGATGACATTTTGGGTTGCCTATCGAATAAGCCCCCAGTGGGGCACGGTCATTTGGGGCATATATTTTTCCCTGCCCCGAGGCTCAACAGGGCAAATCCTGCTGAGGTATAAAAAGGGAAAATGATAGTTGTATACTGCCATATCAGGCCGCTCAAAGGAGGCATTATCGCTACTCCCAGGGAATATGCCGCAAAGAATACCCCGATAGCTCTCCCTCTCCAGGCCGGATTAGAGTCCTCCATGACCATACCTAACATTCCCTGGAAAGAAAATCCAAAACCGCTGCCGTATAAAATCATGGCTGCAAATAGCCATGAGGCGTTAGGCGCTAAGGCGGCCAGGACTAAAGCGCAGATAATAAAAGCCAGGCCGATGGTGCATCCTGAAAGGTCTTTTTTGAAGAGAGACTTTAATCGCCACGGCCACAGCAGTTGAATAACAATAGCAGTAACAGCAAAAGTGGCAAAAAGGATACCGGTCCTAACATGATCAAGGCCCAGCAGTTCAGCCCGCAAAGGCAAAAAAGAGGCCAATGTTCCTGTAGAACCCATCGTTCCGAGGGCAAAGATCAGTGCTCCCCTAAACCGGGGCCTGGCTGTGATCCATTTTATGGAAATGGGAGGTGAAATAGCATTTTCCCCCGAGGTATCCTGTTTTTTTAAAAGTAGCAAGGAGGTAAGCAGGGTAGAAGCCATAAATAGCGATAATAAATAATATACTGCCTGAAAACCCATGCGCCCGGCAATGATCCCTGCAAAAAGGGGGCCGGTTACTGCAGCCAGGCCGATAACCGCACCGAACAAAGCCAGCCTGCGATTGTAAAGAGATTCCACATTGTTGCCGGTAATCAGAAAAGCGAGGGCGGCCGGAACTAGCAGCCCACCCACGAAACCATGCCCGGCCCGGATGATAATCAGGTGATAGGCGTTCCCGGCAAGGGCATAAAGTAATAGGCTGATCGTTGCCCCGGTTAGGCCCAAGAATAGGGGCAGTTGCCAACCTTGCCTGTCTATCAGTAACCCCCCGGTATAGTTTCCCAGTATATTAAAAAGCGAATAGAAGCCTATTACAAGGCCCAGCAAAAATGGTGTTGCTCCCATGGCTGTGGTGTAAGGAGCCAGGACCGGCATCTGGGCATGGGTGTCAAAAAAGGCGCAAAAAACAACCAGGTAAACCGGGGTTAAAATAAACATGCCCTTTCTAAAGCTCTTATATTGCATATTACACCTCTGCCTGGTTTGGTTTAGGCCTGTTTTCTAATATACACTAAATCTGATCCGTTTTGTATGATCTTAATGTGTAAAGTTATTGCAGGGCTTTTACTGGTGAACTTACTGGTGAATTTTAGGAAGTACAAAAAGCGGAACCTTATCTTCAGGAAAGACATCTCCCGACCAGGGAAGTAAAGATTCCTCGTGGAAGTAGTTCGTTTAATTGAAGCCAAAGTCCAGCCAATGGCAACAAAATATTAAAGGTATTAAAGGGAAAAGTGAGCTATCAGGATTTTTTGTGATCGGCTAGATTTGACGTTCCAAGCGGAAAATGGTATATTCTATTTGTTAGAGATGCCTAGCAATGCAATAAAGCTTAATGTTCAAAAGGATCTTAATAAAACCGGGGAAAACTCCCTGTTTGAATTTTAGTTTAAAGTTTCATGTTCAGGTACCTTAAGTATTACCATGACATTGCTAAACAACTAATTATATGCAGTAGTCCTGGTTTTAGTTAAGCGAAACAATATCTTGATAAGGCGGTGGTCATTTTGGCCCAATCAATGCCGGTAACTTCTTCCCTGCAGGATTACCTGGAAGTTATCTTAAACCTGCTCCAGGAGAATAAAACGGCCCGGGTGACAGATATTGCCGATCGATTGGACATTGCTAAACCGAGCGTCATCCAGGCCCTTTCAGTCTTGAAG
>PWMM01000181.1 GCA_003558195.1 Syntrophomonadaceae bacterium | reverse complement strand
GTTAATTGCTTCAGCCAGGGAAGAGGGAGAAAAGGTTGTTGTTGTAGTTTCAGCAATGGGTGGGGAAACCGATCGCCTGCTTAAACTATCGGAAGAGATAACACCGATACCGGCAGGAAGAGAACAGGATGCCCTTTTAGCCACCGGTGAGCAAGCCTGCTCAGCTCTCCTGGCTATAACCCTGGAAAGCCTTGGCCTCCGTGCTCATTCATTTACCGGTATGCAGATCCCATTAATCACAGATGAAAACCAAACTAAAGCAAGAATCATTGATTTAAAAACAGAAGTCTTAAATCAAGCTATAAACAATGACATTATACCTGTTGTAGCCGGTTTTCAAGGTGTCTCAAAAAGCGGCAACATCACTACCCTGGGGCGGGGAGGTTCTGATACAACAGCTGTAGCATTAGCTGCAGCCCTAAATGCCAATTGCTGTGAAATCTATACAGATGTAGACGGAGTATATACAGCTGATCCTAATATCTGCCCTAAAGCCCGTCACATCGAAAAGATCGCATTTTCTGAAATGCTGGAGCTGGCCAGCCTTGGCGCTAAGGTAATGCACGTTCGCTCCATAGAATTAGCCCAAAAATTCCGGGTCCCCCTGGTAGTTAAATCTTCTTTCAATGGAGAAAGGCAAACCTGGATTGCCAACAAGGAGGATGTTATGGAAAACTCAATCATTAAAGGGGTTACACTGGAAAAAGATGTATCAAAAATATCACTAATCAGGGTTCCCGATCGTCCGGGTGTCGCCTATCAAATCCTGGAACCGCTAGCAAAAGCTGCAATCAATGTTGATATGATCATTCAAAATGCCAGTATTGATGGCTTTACCGATTTTACTTTTACAATCCCTACTGCTGATTTAAAAAAAGCCAAAGAACTGATAAATAAAGTGGCCAGGGAATACAAAGCGCTGGAAGTAAGAGCTGATAACAATATAGTTAAAGTGTCTGCTGTAGGCATCGGGATCAAAACCAATCCCGGTGTAGCAGCGACGATGTTTAAAGCCCTTTTTGAAGATAATATTAATATTGAGATGATCAGCACATCCGAGTACCGAATTTCTTGTGTTATTGAAGAAAAATATGGTGAGCTTGGAGTAAGGGCAGTCCATCAGGCTTTTGGCCTTAATATTGATAATAATCAGCACTCGGAAGAATAAAAATTTGCCTGCCTTGTTAAAGAATGAGTTTTTTGTTTAAATCTGAAAAGGCCATAGTTTCGCTTCACCAGCATTTTGAAGCCTGTACCCTGTTATCATTTCAAAGATCTTTGATCGGATTTCAGCAATATCAAACAATGTTGGATGCACTTTAAAAACTAGGCAAAAGGAGACGATTATGTTAAGTTCTGAAATGAAACGCCTTTGGAATGGGTTTTGGCAAATATCCGATCCAAAAATATGGATAGCTTCAACTATACCAATGGCTGTAGGGGCAGCAATCGCTTATTCACATCAAGGCAGCTTTAACTGGTACTGGTTTTTAGTGGGAGTAATAGCCATGTACTTACTGGAGATTGGGAAAAATGCCATCAACGAGTATATAGATTATCTCAGTGGTGTAGACAGGTTTGTTACCCCGGAAAAAAGGACACCGTTTAGCGGGGGTAAAAAAACCATTATCGATGGCAAGCTAACTTTAAAAGAAAATTTATTGATAGGGATTGTTACTGTTTTAGCCGGTTCAGTGATAGGCCTTTACATAGTATTTAACCGGGAATTTAACATACTTTGGATTGGATTGGCCGGTGTTTTTTTCGCCCTTTTTTACAGTCTTCCTCCAATAAAATTTGCTTACCGTGGAGTTGGAGAATTCATAGTAGGTTTTACTTTTGGACCTTTAATCACTACAGGTACCTATCTGGTACAAGCTCATACCATTACTACCGAAGTTATCGTTGCTTCATTACCTTTAGGATTTATTATCGCCAATGTTCTCTGGATCAATCAGTACCCCGATTATGAAGCGGATTTAAAAGGCGGTAAAATGAACGGTGTAGTCAGGTTGGGAAAAGAAAAGGGAATAATTGTATTTGCAGCACTTTTTGGCCTTGCTTACCTGGTTTTATTTACATTAACCGTAATTAGCGGGAATTTATTATGGCTTCTTGCTTTTGTCAGCATTCCTTTGGCCCTGAAAGCAGTTACTGTAGCTAGAAAGCATTTTAACAATATTCCAAAACTTATTGAAGCAAACGCCAAGACAATCCAAATTTACCAGCTCACTGGATTAACCATGATTGCTGCCGCTTTGCTGCCAAGGCTAATAGGCTGACTTTAACAAAATTAACCGGAGCTAACAAAAAAAGATAACTCCGGTTAATTGATTATGCTTTAATCCTAAACTCTTTTACTTAGATTGCAGCTCCATTGGTTTATTACAACAAACCAGTGTACCCACACCTTCATTTACTACCTTTACAACATTGCTACAGACAACGCATTCATAAACCTGCTCTTTTTTGGTAGCCATTTTATTAGCTCCTCGCTTATAATATTCTAAGTTTAATTTAAGTTATTTAACATTATTAACAAGAACATCCATCACACGGACCACCAGGTGCAGCATCTGTAATGGAAAAACCACCACGGGGCCCTTCATGATAATCTATTTGTTTGCCCGTAACATAAGAAGCAATAGTTTTATCATAAACAAATTTAACCGACCCTTTTTCTTCAACAACATCTTTTTCTTCCTGAACTGACTCATCCAGAGTCAAGCCGTACTTCGGTCCACCTCAACCTACCCCGCTTACATAAATGCGTACGTAAGCGTCATCTAATTCATTTTCTTGAGCTACAACTTCATTAATTTTCTTTTCTGCGGCCTCAGAAACCTGCAACATTAAAATACCTCCCTTATTAAAATATCGACTTAGCTAATTTGCTAGAATAGAACCTTAATTATTTTAGCCGCTTCTTCACTTGATATGCGGTAATAAACCTCTGTTCCTTTGCGCTCACAGGTTATTATTCCCATATCTCTCAAACGGCCAAGGTGTTGAGATACTGTTGACTGGGACAATTCCAGGCAGTTTTGCATCGCCGAAACATTGCATTGTCCTCTTTTCATTAACTCTCGTACTATACAAAGTCGGACTGGATTAGATAATGCTTTAAGCAATGTTGCTTTTTCTCTTATTACATTTATCTCAGTCAATGTATTCATCTTGGTTCCTCCTATTAACATCATTATATCATAATATTATAATTATGCAAATATAAATCGCGGCTTCATACCTGAACAATTAGGCCTGGTCTAGCTAACCGTTTGTTCAATGATTATGTTTTAGCTATTCCAATTAGCGCAGAACTTCTCTTTAAAATGATTAAAGTGGGAAATTGACCCTACAAAATAAGGGCATAAAACAAGAAAATGAGGGCTAATGGAAATCTATTCAAGGCACTTTGTAACTCTATATGGCGGGAGTAGATGGGAATCGAACCCACCGCAGGGGGCTGCCCTGCCACTGGATTTGAAGTCCAGGAGCGCCACCAGGCCGCTAACTACTCCCATAGAAGTGTTAAAACTATACAACAAATTTCTTCAGGTTATAATTATAACTTGACCTGAAATGCTTTACAAGGGATTTCTTGTTTAAGCTATGCGCTGTCGATGAAATTATATAATTAAATAGCATAATCTCCAATTAAAGCTGCAGTAACCGTTAAGAATAACCAGCATATGCCCATTGCCGCTCCCTTGTGCTGACAATATCAGCTATGCATATTTTTTCACCATATCTAAACGCCTTTCAAAGATACAATTTGTATTATATTTTTAAACAGCCAAAACCAGAATAGAGCCTTTAATAAAAGTCATAAATAGCATATAATCATGAAGTAGCAGTATTTGCAATTACATCAAAAACAGGTTGTGATTATTTATCATTACCACGAAAATCGAGGGTTAAGTTACTCATTGGGATACGTTAGTGCGTCTAGAAAGGCAAGTATAGACCTAAGATAATAAGCTAAACAAGGAGGTTATTAACAATTACACCTAAATACAGTGGCGAAAAATCTGAAGGAGAGAAACTACTTAAGAGTGAGAAGATAGGGAGAATAGGAGTGCAAGGAGTTCAGTATCCGTATGTTATTCCGCTTTGTTATACTTACCATCATGGATCAATCTATTTCCATGCCAGAAAAAAAGGTCAAAAACTAGATTATATCAGAAATAACAGCCGGGTTTGTTTCCAGGTCGATAAAGTAAACACTTTAAGAACAGCAGATTCTCCCTGTGATTATAGCCTTAAGTATACCAGCGTG
>PWMM01000167.1 GCA_003558195.1 Syntrophomonadaceae bacterium | reverse complement strand
TGGCCCTGCTGTTTTCGCGTCCGGAACAGTCCTTTTATGTCAGGGAGATTCTGCGCCTGTTACCCGCCGGTCAGGGGGCGGTGCAGCGTGAACTGCAGAACCTCTGCCAAGCCGGAATAATAGAACGCAGCCGTATCGGCAACCAGGTGCATTATAAAGCCAACCGCAATTGTCCGATTCATGAGGAGCTGAAGGCGATAGTGGTCAAAACCGCCGGCGTGGCCGACGTGCTGCGCAGGGCGCTTGCCCCGTTGAATGAACAAATACAATTCGCTTTCATTTACGGATCCATGGCGTCCGGGGACAGCGATGCGGGCAGCGATGTGGATATTTTGGTCGTGGGAGATGCCGGATTCGGGCAGATTGTGGCTCAGATTCAAGAGGCACAACTGAAACTTGATCGGGAGGTCAGCCCGCGGGTGTACAAGGCCGATGAGTTTCGGGAAAAGATCGAAAGCGGCAACGGCTTTTTGAAAAGGGTTGTGAAATACGAAAAGATATTCCTGATCGGAGATGAGAATGAGTTTGGAGCAATGGGTCAGTAACGGCTGGCTCAAACGTCACGAGCCTGGACGGGTTCATCGACCTGATCGGAATCGACTGGGAAGTGGGCATTAGAAGCAATTATTGAAGTCGAAAATCAGAGTTAAAAGGTAGCGATGGCATGGAATGAAAGGAAGATATGCAGGGACGCCAAATTTTTGTTGCCCTCCGAGTGTAAATTCCACATCTATCCTCAAGCTTGACAAATTGAAGTGGTAATTGTAACATGAAGATAGGTGGATTACCCTTGGCATCTCAGTAAAAGGAAGGCTCCTTGTGGTTTGTCATACATTTCGAGAAGAAACTCCTGATTCAGTAATAATACGCATCTTTTCCTCTCGCAAAGCAACAAGCCGTGAGGTCAGACAGTATCAGAGATAAGTTATGAAACAGGAATACGATTTTTCGAAAGCGGAACGAGGCAGATTCTACCACCCGGAAACCAAACTCAACCTGCCGGTTTATCTGGATGAGGAGGTGTTGGCTTTCCTACAGGACATTGCAGAAAAGAATAATACGGACATCTCCACAGTGGCCAATCAACTTATCCGCACCGATATGCAAATTGCCAAAGTTACCAAATAATAGGCTTTTGGGGGGGCAGCAATTTGTAATAAAGCCTGTATCTTGTCAGGTTTTCGGGGGCGGACCACGATATAGTGCTGTCCCACAACACGATATATCTTTTTTGGATCGGAAAAGGGCCTTACAGGCGTTTCAAGAGCGCTTATGAACAGCAAAAAACGGTCACTATATAGGGCACTGCGAAAATATGGGGTTTTACAGGAAACTCGATCTAACCTTTTTCGGAGATGATGATTCCATGCAAGAAGTCGATTTCAAAGAAACAATCGGAAAGTCAATCGAAGTTATGCAAGATCAGGGACTGCTGCTGTGCTCGGTCGATAACGATGGGAAGCCCAATGCCATGGCAATCGGATGGGGGCACATCGGCATTTTGTGGGGCAGGCCGTCATTCGCCATACTTGTCAGGCCGAGCAGATATACCTTCAACAATATCGAAGATACGAATCAGTTCGCTGTTTGCGTCCCGACCGATGACATGAAGGAGAACACATTGCATTGCGGCAGCGTCTCCGGCAGAGACCACGACAAGTTCGCCGAATGCAGTTTTAGCCGCATTGATGCAGAAAATATCGATGTGCCGTTGATCGAAGAATGTCAGATATTTTACGAATGCCGGGTCGTTCACAAAACGGATATGGTTGACGCCCATATACCATCCGCTTCACGCGACGAATTTTATCCCAGCGGCGACCTGCATCGGATTTATTACGGTGAGATATTGAAGGCGGCTGTTAAAAATAAGTGGAGAGAATAATCGATGACAGAACAGATCAGGGTGACAATCTGGAATGAATTTATCCACGAGCAGGAAGACGAAGAAGTGAAGAAGATATATCCGGATGGCATCCATAATGCAATTGCCGGATTTTTGGAAAAAGAAAATGATATCTCAACAAAAACTGCCACACTTCAAGACGTTGAACATGGATTAAGTGAAGATATACTGGACGAAACAGATGTGCTGATATGGTGGGGCCATATCGCACATGATAAAGTCAAAGACGAAGTGGTTGAGCGTGTGAAAAACCGTGTTCTTGAAGGCATGGGGTTAATAGTGCTCCATTCCGGGGCCATGTCGAAATTATTCAGAAGTCTCATGGGCACGACTTGCAATGTGAAATGGCGTCACGATGAAAAGGAAATCATCTGGTGCGTCAATCCCGGTCATCCCATAGTTGCCGGTCTCGAAAACATCCTTGCAAATGAAGATTATATCGAACTGGGTAAGGCGGAAATGTACGGCGAGTTCTTTGACATACCAGAGCCGGACGAACTGGTATTTGTGAGCTGGTTTGAAGGTGGTGAAGTGTTTCGGAGCGGCTGCTGTTTTCACAGAGGACACGGAAAGATATTTTATTTCAAACCGGGACACGAAACTTGCCCGCATTTTCATGACATAAGGATATTACAAGTTCTTGCCAATGCCGTCCGGTGGGCAAAACCCGTATCATGGCCGAAACGGAATTTCGGCAACACGAATCCGGTAATAGATGTAGAAGAATAACTACCAAAAGAGTTGAAAAAAAATGACTACAACTACGACAAAAAACAAGTTTTTCATTCTTGCATTGGTTATTTTTTATTGCCTTATGGCAACTGCTGACAAACCTATCCTTAACATTGCCACGGGCGCTTTCAAGTCTCCTGACACTGAAAGTCTTACAATAGGTTTGAGTTTAGAAGAAGAAAAGGTCGAATCTGGAGAACCGGTGTTTGTTAAAGTCAAATTGAAAAATGTTAGCCAAGAGACAATTGCACTGGAAGAAAGAAAACCGGAAAAGGATTTTCGTTTTGATGTGAGGGATGCTTCTGGAAATAAAGTTGACAAGTTGCGTTACCTGAAGGTATTGCCAAAGGAAAAATCCCCCTCTGCTAAAAGGATAATACCCCCGGGAGAGCAAAGAGAATATGAGGTGAATCTAAGCCGAATGTTTGATTTGTCAATTCGTGCGATGGGTGATTTGATACGGGGAAAAGAATATGAAATTCAGGCTCATAAGATAATTAGCAGACCAGATGAAGATGATGTTGGGAAATTGTCTTCTAATAAAGTAAATTTGAAGGTGGTTTCGGACCAACAACCAGAAAAAGATAAAATTCAATGGGGCGCACCAAAGGATGGGATTGCACTTTGGTTAAATATTCCAGAGCAGGATATTTTGGCTGGCATGCCTGTATTGGCAGAAGTAAATATCATAAATTTATCAGGAAAGACTTATAATTTCTCCATGGATAGATATACGTACGGACCTGGTTTTGATTTTACAGTCAAAGATCAAAACGGAAAAGCATTAGAAGAATTAACTGAAAGAACTATAATGGGTAGCATGATAACCAAAAAATTGCCGAGTGGTCAACAAAGGATTTACAAATATAAACTTAACCGATTTTTTGATTTCAGTGTTACCGGCAAATATTATATACAGGTTTCTCGTAAGATTAGGCCAAAATCATATGAAAAGTATCAATTCAGTGACTGGATTATTTTGGACGAAGAACCCAAAGAAGAAATAGAATGGGTAACTTCAAAATCAAATAAGGAAACTGTGCGCATTATAGAAGCAGAGCACATGAAAGACATTGAAAATCAAGATCAACTGCCGACTATAAATATAGATAGTTTAGAAATAGATACTGATTAATTGCTTTTTTAAGCCGTCGAGTAGGCGATTAACATTAAATATGCAAACCTTCGGCAAAACACTACTCCTTGTCGGACTCATTATCTTCAGCATCTTTTGCATAATGGGAGATAAGTTTCTATTTATAGGCCGGCTGCCGGGTGATATACGGATTGAAGGCGAGGATACGAGTTTTTACATCCCGATTACCAGTTGCATTATAATGAGTCTGGTTCTGACCGGGGTTTTGAATCTGGTTTTTTGGATTTTTAGTAGATGAAACAGGGTGAGAATGATGTACGATCCAGGAGCTTGATATGAATAATCTTAATCCTCATGAACGGGATTTGCTCGGCAACGGTAAATCGTTTGAATTGGGTTGGAATAAGAGAAGACATCTCTGCATTATCTGAGCTAACCAATCTGGAAAGACTTCATCTCCGTGGAAATCATATAACTCACGTTCCCCCTATTTTAAAGCCTTCTTATTTCCCAAAACACACCTCTACTCCTTTTGTTTTGCACTCTG
>PWMM01000003.1 GCA_003558195.1 Syntrophomonadaceae bacterium | reverse complement strand
CAGACTGGCAAGCCTCTTCGATGGACTGAATATATTTTCGATCATGAATTAAAGCTATGTATTCAATTGTTGCCGGCAAAGGGTCGATTCTAACAATTTTATCCAGGATCAGATTTTCCTGCAAGGCAGCATTAATAAATTCAAGCCTTTCTTTTCGTTCCGGATGTTGTGCATGGGAATGGATTAGATAATCGGGATGGTAGATTATCCCAATTTTTTCCTCTTTATTGGTCATCGGCAAGCCTCCTTGTTGTGATTACTATTTATGGCTAAACAATGGTTCTCGGAATATTTTAAAATACCTGTATTTACCGGTATGACAAGGACAGGTTCAGTTATGGATGCTTATCCAGCGCCTGGCAAAGACGGTTCCATAAAAAGGGGCTAAATTTTTTTAGAACTACCGGACGGCCGCTGTTGTTAACGAAGGCATGTTCTGTGTATCCACTGGCCAGCAATTCTTCAGACCTTTTTATTTCGTAGTTAAATACCAGGCGAACATTATGGAGGCTTTCCAGGCGGGTTATTATCTTTAACTCGTCATCATAGCGAGCCGGTTGTTTATATTCACAATAAACTTTTAAAACCGGCAAGAAAATATCACTTTTTTCAAATTCCCGGTAAGGAAGCTCCAGGCTGCGCATCAATTCTGTTCTGCCCACCTCAAACCAGATTAAATAATTGGCATAATAAGCGACTCCCATTTGATCGGTTTCCTGGTAACGTACCCGGACCAGTGATTCATCCTTTTTCAAACAGACCACTCTCCTTTAACTGCCATCTCGTTAAAGTACATTTGCTTCACCACGGTAGATTAGGCCCCTGATCGCATCAATAGTTATCATGTCACCATTTTTAATATTTTCTATGGCATTTTCTACACCGACTATGGCTGGTATACCATAATTTATAGCCACAATAGCGCCATGCGAAGTAAGGCCACCTTCTTCTGTCACCAGTGCAGCTGCATTTTTTATAGATGACAGGTATTCGCTACTGGTAAAGCGGGTAATTAGCACCTGGCCTGCCTGAAAGTTAACCAGATCGCTTTCATCTCTGGCCACGAAAGCTGTTCCACTGGCTGACTTTTTACCTACACCTGTGCCCCTGACGATTATCTCACCTATCGTTTCTACTCTCAGCAAATTGGTTGTGCCGGAAACTCCTACCGGAACACCGGCTGTAATAACCACCAGGTTACCGCTTTTAATTAAGCCTTCTTTCAAAGATGTCCTTATAGCGTTGTTAAACATTTCATCTGTTGAATTAACTGGTGGGCAAATGATCGATGTTACCCCCCGGGTAAGCGTCAACTGGGAGGCAACTTGCCGGCATGATGATACAGCCACTATTGGGGCAAAAGGTCTGTATTTAGCCACCATTCGGGCGGTGTGACCCGATTGGGTGGAAGTAATTATGGCATCGGCATTAAGCTCTTGCGCTACGTTGCAAGTAGAAAAGCTAATCGCATCAGTGACAGTCTTTTTAACAGTACCACTGATTTCGTTGAGCATTTTTTTATAATCCAACCCGTTTTCGGTATGCCTGGCGATACGATCCATGGTTTCCACAGCTTCTATGGGGAAACGCCCCACGGCCGTCTCACCAGAAAGCATAACTGCATCGGTGCCGTCAATAATTGCATTAGCTACATCACTGGCTTCAGCCCTGGTCGGATAGGGATTACGTATCATGCTGTCAAGCATCTGGGTTGCTGTAATAACTGGTTTACCCAGGCGATTGCACTTAAGGATAAACTCTTTTTGGAGAAGGGGTACTTTCTCAGGCGCAATCTCTACCCCCAGGTCTCCCCTGGCCACCATTATTCCATCAGCTACCTCCAGGATGGAGTCAAAATTAGTAACGCCCTCTTCACTTTCAATTTTTGCCAGGATCATAATCTGCCCGCCCTGTTTTTCGATTAATTTCCTGATCTCTAAAATATCTTCAGCATTGCGGGTAAAAGAAGCCGCTAAAAACTCTATGTCATTATCTATAGCCATTATAATATCTTCTTTATCCTTATCGCCCAGGGCGGGTAGGTTTATTCTCGTTCCCGGTGTATTCAAACCTTTGTAACTACGCAACTCTCCCCCGTGCCTTACACGGCATTTTATTTCTTTCCCGGAAATGGCTAGGACATCAAGCACTATTAGACCATCATCAATTAAAACTTTACTTCCTGGTTTTATATCCTGGTGTAACTGGCTGTAAGTAACAGAAGCCCTGTTTGCGTCCCCAATGATATCTTCAGTAGTAAGCGTAAACTCCTGGTCATCCTTTAAATAAACTACCTCTTCTTTAAGATTACCCGTTCTAACCTCGGGGCCCCTGGTATCGATTAGGAAGCCCACTGTTTTATGTCTTGCTGCTGCCGCTTCCCTGATCAGGTCAAGGCGGCGGTAGTGATCTTCACTGCTGCCGTGTGACAGGTTGAGCCTGGCAACATCCATTCCGGCTTCTATCATTTTCCCCATTTGATCGGTGTTATCAATACTGGGCCCGATGGTGCATACTATTTTTGTCCGGCGCATTGCTCATACATCCTCTCGCTTGATCATTTACCTGGCCAGATCCAGGGTCAATTCATATAACTCTTTTGGAAAAGATTTTTGCCTTATTAAAGCCTCTTTTACAGGAATTGCTTCAATTCTATTTCCTTTAAGCGCCGTAAAAAGGCCGCTTTTTCCATCAAAGAGCAGATCTACTGCCGCTGCACCCATTCGGCTGCCCAGCAACCGGTCTACAGCGCTGGGACTACCACCGCGTTGAATATGGCCCATAACTGTGACCCTGGTCTCAACGGCAATTCTGCTGCGAATAGCTCTGTTAATCTCGAAAACATCAGCCGCTCCTTCTGCCACTACGATAATACTGTGGGTTTTGCGGCGTTCAATACCCTGCAGCAGTCGGTGACAGATATCGTCTAAATCCCATCTTATTTCCGGCACTAAAATCGATTCAGCACCCCCGGCAAGGCCGGCAGCTAAAGCCAGGTGACCGCTGTGGCGTCCCATTACTTCTAATAAAAAGACCCGCTCATGCGAGGTAGCAGTATCACGAAGGCGGTTTATGGCATCAAGAATGGTGTTAACCGCTGTATCAAACCCAATGGAAGAATCAGTTCCGTTAATATCATTATCGATAGTAGCGGGGATACAAATCGTTTTAATACCCCGTTCCTGCAAGGCCAGTGCTCCTTGGAAAGAACCATCACCTCCAACAACCACCAGGCCGTCAATTCTCTCTGCAATGAGTTTTTCAACGGCTCTAGCCAATCCTTCAGGTTTAAGCATCTCTTCAGATCTGGCTGTAAGCAGGGCTGTTCCGCCCCGGTGAATAATTCCCGCTACGGAACCAAGGTTAAAATCCAAAAATTCATTGCCATTAAAAAGGCCGGCAAAGCCCCTTTGAATTCCCTTAATTTCGTTTTCTTTGCTTAAAGCCCTTCTTACAACTGCCCGCACCGCTGCATTCATACCGGGGGCATCACCCCCGCTGGTTAAAACAGCAAACCTCCTCAACTAAATCGTTCCTCCTCAACTGTGATTTGAGTGTTATGGCCTTCATATTGCTCATCTACCATCCCTTTTCCAAGCAGGTTTTCCAGCTGTTTTCGACACTGGGGATGATTGCGTACCCAAAAATCTTCTTTTAGCATCAGCATTTTGTGATCTTTTTTAAAAAAAAGACAAACCGGTACATCACCATTTTCGGCAAGGAGAGTATTCTTTAAATCTTCCAGCATTTTTCGGTCATGCTTTTCGTCAATAGTAAGACGCAGGTACATTTTTTGCTTGCTAAGCGGGCTTATCTTTTCAGCCAAAATCTTAACATCTTCTTCTTCTTTTAAATCTGTTCTGCCCTCAACCAGAAGCAGGCTGTCTTCGCGGATCAGCTCCTTATGCTTTTCAAACAGGTCTGGAAAAACCACCAGTTCTACACTGCCGGTTAAATCTTCCAGTTTGACAAAAGCCATCTCCTTGTTTTTTTTGGTATAAAAACTGCGTACAGCTATTACAATACCCCCTGCTTTTACATGGCGATTATCTCCTGTATCTTTAAGTTCAGCACATGGAACCAGGTTTTTCATTCCTTCCAAAATCGCCCGGTATGGTTCCAGGGGATGACCTGAAATATAAAGGCCGAGCATATCTTTTTCCAGTGATAACCGTTCTTTATCGGAAAATGGTTCTATTTCGGCCAGGTTATCAGTGAGCATCTCCTCCTGGACACTTTCATCCATTAAAGAGAACATGGAAATCTGGCCATTATCCCTCTCCCT
>PWMM01000101.1 GCA_003558195.1 Syntrophomonadaceae bacterium | reverse complement strand
TTTTTCCTAAACAAAAAGCGGTTCATCGTGGAAATAACAGCATCGCTGCTTTTCCACTTTCGAGAATTAATCAGCAACCGGTAATTATGCTCGTAACTGGCAAACTTTACGCACAATTTTCTAATTTCATCTGTTTTGTTATTGGCCCTGGCACTTTCAAAATCAGAAAAAATAGCGGTAATTTTTTTAGTTTGCCCCTTAGCCGTAGCCCGGCCCAGGGGCCCGAAAATAAACATATCCATTAAACTAACCAGCTTCCACCGCCGGGACTGGAAGAGCAGTTCGGTTTTTCCGATCAGTGTTCTAAACCAGCCAGTCAGCAGGTTGTAATCTTTGCTCACTTTGTCAAGCTCATTTTCTTGTAGTTCGGTCTCCAGGTTACTTCTCTGCCAGCGTTTAAAATGTTTAAAAACAGTTAAGATTGGATCCCCACTGGTTTGCTTTTTTTTGTTAAACCGCAACCTGTTAGCCGTGCCCACCAGGGCCCTGCTTAACCGCCAGCTGCGGGATTCTAATAATAGCTTATAGTTTGTTTCTATCCTGCCCATCCACTCTGTAAGCCAGCTTATATCTTTTCTTAAGCGGGCATTTTCAAAATCCCTGAATTTCAAGAGGTTGACCAGGTGCTGCTTTTCCTCCTGAAATCTTTCAATATCTTCCTGCATAGCCTCCAGTTTATCCAGGCTTTGCTTTTTTTTCGCCAGGTAATTTTCCATTTCATCCTGTTTGAGCTTAAGGGCAGAGATTTCATGAAGTACCCGGCCAACTTCCAGGTAAAGCGACCCTAGCATCTCCTTAGAAGGGTGATCGGGCTTCAGTTGTAGAATCTTATCCTGAATAACCCTGAGCTCATCTAATTGTTTTTGCAAAAGCCGTTCATAATCGCTAAAAGTGTTGTTTTCGTTTTCAGCCATGATCACCCTTCCTTCCCCAACCAGGGTAGGTTTAACCAGCTTAAGGCTTTTCTGCAAGTATTTTATCCAGCGCTTCCAGGCGTTTATTGGCCCTATACGGAGGAACCACCCCGGCTAGATCCGCGACCCGAATTAACTCTTCCCAGCGCTTTTTGGCCACGGCCCAGTTTCTGCGGGTATCAGCCACCTTGGCGTACTGCTCCAGCACCTCTAAATCAAGGGGCTGTTCTTTTAAAAATTCTGCCATCAGGTCCTCAGCCATTTCATACTGGCCGTTGCCAAAACAATTTACCGCTTGCTGGAGGCGGACATCACTTTTCTGGGAAAAAGCCTTTTTCATCTTCTGGTATCTTTTTACCGAGTCCTTGTAAAGAGCAACCGCTTTTTGGGGATGGCCGTCATAACGCACCGTCCCTTCTTGCAGCCAGATCACCCGGGTGCACACTTTTTCTGCAATGTTCATATTATGGGTAACCAGGATCACAGTTTTAGCCCCCTCGAGCAGCTCCTGCATGCGGTTGGTGGCCTTTTCCCGGAAGGCCATATCGCCCGCCGAAAGGGCTTCGTCCACGATAAAAACATCGGGCCTGAGCATGGCTGCAATGCTGAAGCCCAGGCGCGACTTCATGCCCGATGAATATTCTTTGACCGGCTGGTGGATGACTTTTTCCAGCTCGGCGAACTCGACGATCTCTTTTTCCAGCTTGCTAATTTTCTCCTTGGAAAGCCCCATCATCATTCCATTTAAATAGATATTGTCATAACCGGAAAGCTCCTGGTTAAAGCCCGTGCCAAAGCTGAGCAGGGCGGTAATATCGCCTTTCACATCGACAAAGCCCCGGTCGGGGCGGTAGAGGCCGCTCAAGGTGCGGCAAAGGGTGGTTTTGCCGGAGCCGTTTGGACCGATAATACCGAGGATTTCTTTATCACGGACCTTGAAGCTGACTTCCTTAAGGGCCCAGAAGGGCTCTTTGCCAAGCTTAAAGCAAATACCCAGCTCTTCGGCCCTTATGGTTTCTTCCTGCCCGATGGTGGTGCGGGTTTCCCTGATATTAAAAATCTTTTTCTGCGGTCTGGCCATGGCTGAGACCTTGTCACGATAAGCAGCGCAAACTTCCCGGGGATCACCCAGTGCCACTACCTGCCCCTGATCCAGCCACAGAGCCCGGTTACAGTTTTTTTCCACGAAGTCAATGTCATGGGTGACAACCACAACCATTTTAGAACCGCTAACCAGTTCATTGATCCGGACCACGGCCCGCTCTTTGAATTCCATGTCACCGGTGCCGAGAACCTCGTCGATCACCAGGATCTGGGGGTTCAGCGCGGCGGCTATGCTAAATCCCAGGCGGGCACTCATACCGCTGGAGTAATATTTAAGGGGATGATTCAAAAAGCGGCCCAGACCGGTAAAATCTTCAATGGAAGGCAGCAGCAAGTTTAACTGATCGCGGGACAAACCGAGCATCATACCGTTTAAAACAATATTCTCCCGGCCCGAAATCTCCCTGTCAAAACCGGTGCCCAGGGAGAGCAGGGAAGAAACTTCACCCTGCACCTCCAGCCTGCCCCTGTCCGGCCGCACCAAGCCCAAAATGGCCCGGCACAGGGTGGTTTTTCCCGCCCCATTAGCGCCAATAACACCTAAAACTTCACCAGGATAGCTTTTAAAATTAACTCCA
Organism: Syntrophomonadaceae bacterium; assembly: GCA_003558195.1. Lineage (GTDB taxonomy): Bacteria > Bacillota > Dethiobacteria > DTU022 > DTU022 > B1SED10-74M. Next base: position 1,695 of record PWMM01000101.1, on the reverse strand, counting down.
CGCAGAGCCCAGACCGCTTTAAACTTAAGCTCCTTGTTAAAGGATAAACGGTGGTGCATTAGGGATTTAAAATCTCCGCTTTTTTCTTTTTCTCCTTCATATTTGACGCAAAGATCTTCGGCTACAATAAGCGGGCTGCCGGTTGGTACGTTTTCACCGGCTGGTCGGGAAAAAAGTTTTGATTTTAAATCCAAGAGCTGTCACCACCTGCTAAAAAATTTATCTGCCCTGACAAAACTTAAAGCTTACAGGGCTTTAATCAGTTTATGTTCATTCGAATTGTAAAAATAAACCATGTAGGCAATCAGGCCCATCGAAACCAGGCCGATTATAAATAGCCTTTCTAAATCCGGGGCCGCTTGGTACATTAAGATATTGCGGTAGCCGATTAAAAAGGTCGAAGCCGGATTGACATCGACTATAATTTGATACTCCGGCCCCAGCCGGCCGGCTTCCCAGATCACCGGTGAACCGTAGAACCAGAAGCGCATGACATGGGTAAGCACCTTTTCAATATCCCGGACAAAAGTAGAATAATAGGCCAGAACCAGGCCGATAGCCGATAGAAATAAGAACTGGATAAGCATAATAAACGGCAGCCAGAGCACCTCAACCCCGGGCACTAACCGGTAAAAGGCTAAAAACAGGGCGATCACAATCAACCCAAAACTAAAATTAATCCCCTGAGAGATGGTTACTCCAAAAGGAAAAAGGGCTTTGGGCAAGTATACCTGGGTGATGATCCCCGCTTTTCCGATGATCGACTTGGCGGAAGAAGTGATCGCAGAAGCAATCCACTTCCAGGCCACCAAACCGATGATCAAAAAGGCGCCAATATTTTCACCTTCCATCCCCAAGATCACTACCCGCAAGAAATAGTAAACTATCCCCATCAAGAGAGGGTCTAAAATCCACCAGATGTAGCCCAGGAAAGTGTTGCGATACTCGGCCTTGATGCCCGAAACCACCAGGTATAACAAAAGGTCTTTTCTTTTGGCCAGTTCCTGTAAGTACTTTCTCACCAGTTATTTACCGCCTTTTTGATATTGTTCTGCTTGCTGCAAAATCTTTAGCTTAAGTCCCGCAGGCTAGGCGCTTTAGTATGCTTACTAGCAACCACACAAGCACCCGGCTTTAAAAAAGGTGCTTCTGCCTGTTTTTTTGTTCACCTCGTGAACCATAGTAGCCTGATCAGCTTTGCTTGTCAAGAATAGGCCTCAGCATCCTTCAAAAATAAGTATAGTTTCAAAGCAGGTTAATAATATTAACCGCCTTTAGATTCTCATCTAAAGCTGTTTCTTCTTCTTCCCGCCAGACCAGGATCAGCTGGTTACCGGAAGCAGACTGCCCCGGGTTAAAAGAGTGGCTTTGTTCGCTGCAAAGGGTGTAGGCTATATCTTTATGCGAAAGGTGCCGGGTTAGTATTTCCTGGATTTCATCTTTGGGGCCGTAAAGAATTACTGCTGCCCCGTTTATATCCGGGCCCCATTCGGCAAGCAGGTTATCTAAGGCCTGGTTGATTTTAAGGATCTGTTCATAGGATTTACGGATGTACTGGTAGGTAAGGCGCGATTTTTCCTGCAGGCCTTTCGGGGTTAAAATATAGCGCACGGTACGGGCATTTAGCTTTTCCACCTTGATCAGGCCCTTGCGCCCCATCTTTTTTAGAAGCAGGTTAACCGCCCCCAGGGAAAG
>PWMM01000248.1 GCA_003558195.1 Syntrophomonadaceae bacterium | reverse complement strand
TTCTTGTGCAATATAAGGAGGGCTTAATCAATGGCACAATCAATCTGTTTAATAGACACCTCCAAATGCATGGGTTGCCGCGGTTGCCAGGCAGCTTGCAAGCAGTGGAACCAGCTGCCGGCAGAAAAGACTACCTTTGAAGGTAGTTATGAAAACCCGCCGCGGTTCTCTGCGGACACCTGGCTTAGAGTTGCTTTTAGGGAGCATGCTGGCAACAATAGCAGGGTGGATTGGTACATGGCCAAGCTGGGTTGTATGCACTGTACCGACGCTGCCTGTATGCAAGCCTGTCCTGCCGGTGCAATTTATCGTAGCGATGAAGGAACGGTCAACATTGACCAGGTTAAATGTATCGGCTGTAATTATTGTGTAACAGCTTGTCCTTTCCAGGTAATCGGTTTTGATCGTTTGACCAGTAAAACCCGCAAGTGTACTTTTTGCCATGACCGTTTAGTAAGTGGCATGCCGCCGGCCTGTGCCCAGAGTTGCCCAACCGGTTCAATTACCTTTGGCGATCGCAGAGATTTGGTTGCCAGGGGGGCGAACAGAGTGGATCAGCTCAAAGCAGCCGGCAAAACTAATGCCACTTTATATGGTTTAAATGAACTTGACGGTACGAAGATGATGTATGTACTAGCCGATAGCCCTGAAAAATACGGCTTACCGGCAGATCCCCAGGTTCCTGTTCAGACCAGGATCTGGAATGCAATATTCACACCCCTGCGTCTGCTTGTTATCGTAGCAGTAGCTTTTGGGTTATGGTCCAATCGTTCTCAGACTAAAGAAATTGAACAAGCCAAGCGCAGTAACGAATAATATGATTACCGGGAGGTGAGCTTAGATGGAAGTGAAGACATTTGAAGGTGGGGCCCATATACCCCACTATAAAAGCTATACGGAAGACAAGCCGATCACAAGGCTGTCTCCTCCAAAAGAAGTAATAATTCCCCTTCTTCAGCACATGGGAGCCCCCTGTGAGCCGCTGGTTAAAGAAGGCGATAAAGTTCAAATAGGGCAGAAGATTGGTGACTCTGAAGAGAAATTCAGTGCTCCTGTTCATGCCAGCATATCCGGTACTGTAAAAGAGGTTGGTAAGCGGACTGTCCCTACCGGGGGCGAAGATGACTGTATCGTTATTGAAGCTGATGACGGTCCTCAGGAATTTGAGATGAAGCAGATTCGCGATCCTGAAAATGTTGATCTCGAAGAGTACCGTAAGTGTGTCAGAGAGGGTGGACTGACCGGAATGGGGGGCGCTGCATTGCCCACCCATGTGCAGGTCCTTTATAACGACAAGGTTGATACATTACTGCTCAACGGTGCAGAATGTGAACCTTTCCTGACCTGTGACCACCGGATCATGCTAGAAAAAGCGGAACAGCTCGTTAAAGGTGCTGAATTAATGATGAAAAGCATCGGGGCTAAAAGAACCTTGTTTGGGATTGAGGTTAACAAGCCCGATGCGATTGAAGCGGTAAAGGAGTTAATTAAAGATCGCGATGATATGGAAGTTGTGTCCCTTGCGGTCAAGTACCCGCAAGGTTTCAAGTCGCATTTGATCAAAGCTGCAACCGGCAGGGATGTGCCTAGAGGCGCTCGCTCTGCTGAACTGGGCTGTATTGTCAGGAATGTAGGCACAACCGTAGCATCTTATGAGGCTTGCATTTACGGCAAACCGCTGATCGAAAGAGTATTAACAGTAAGCGGCCCCAAGGTTACCAAACCGGGCAACTATATTGTCAGGATCGGAACTCCGGTCGGACATATTCTCAATGAGTGTGGAGTTGAGGATATTGAAAATCACAAGGTGGTTTTAGGTGGTCCTATGACGGGACTGGCCCAGCCTCACCTGGATGTGCCGATTATTAAGAGCACAACCGGAGTTATAGTGCTTCCACCGGAGATGACTCGTGAATGGATGGAATACACTGATTGCGTGCGCTGTGACAAGTGTGTGGAGCACTGCCCGATGATGCTTTATCCCAACCAGATCAGCATTTATGCAGAAGCAAAAATGTATGATCCTGCGGAAGAGTGGGACTTGATGGATTGCATTGAATGTGGTATCTGCAGCTATGTCTGTCCGGCAGCCCGCCCGATAGTACACTGGGTCCAGAGAGCTAAGCCGGAAATTCAGAAGAGACAGCGCAGCAGAAAATAACCTGCTGGGGGAAAAGGAGGAGATAAGTGGTGAATGATACACAAAAGTTAGTTATATCGCCGTCGCCTCACCTTAAGGCTAAAGATACCGTTTCAAATGCCATGCGCGACGTCTTTATTGCCTTAATACCGGTTGCGGTTGTAGCAATGTATTTTTATCATGCATACGCTGTGTTCCTGATTGGCGTCTGCCTTGTAACTGCTGTTTTAACTGAGCTTCTTTTCAAGAAGCTGCAAAAGAAAAAGCCGGCACTCCACGACTGGAGCGCTGTACTTACGGGATTATTTGTGGCCCTGCTTTTTACCGCCACCTCACCATGGTGGAAAGCTGCAATTGCTACCTTTATTGCAGTTGGAATTGCTAAAGAGCTAATGGGAGGTCTTGGCTGGAACCGCTTTAATCCAGCTTTATTCGGCAGGGTTTCACTAATATTTCTGGCTCCGCTATTTGCTTATGTCGATGAATGGTTTGCACCCCTGGCAGTGAACCTTGGTTCGGTTGATGTAGCTACCCAGGCTACCCCTCTGGCCATGCTTCATGCAGGTTTAGATATGCCACCTTTGGGTCAACTATTCCTTGCCTTTCCCGGAGGAGCCTTATCTGAGGTATCACCATTTGCCCTGCTTTTGGGGGCTGCGTACCTGTTTTACAGGAAACATATTACCTGGCATATACCAGTTTCCATACTGGCAGTTGTAGCAGTACTAACCCTTATTGCCGGCCAAAATCCGCTTTACCACCTTTTTACCGGTGGTATGATGATCGGAGCATTCTTTATGGCAACCGATTGGGTTAGTAGTCCCACTTCTGATAAAGGCAAGCTGATTTTTGGAGCCTGCATAGGGGTTCTGATTGTTATCTTCAGGCTAGGCCTGTCGCCTACTGAAGGGGTGGCATTTTCGATTCTGATTATGAACGCTTTTGTACCTATGATCGATAAAGCGACAAAACGGCCATCTTTCAGCGAGCCCAAAAAACAAGCCCAGGCTTCATAACTGTTTAATTATTTAGCATGGGGAAAGTTAATATTAACCGGGAGCTATTATAGCTCCCGGTTATTTTAGTACAAACTGAACAATACTCTGGTTTAAGGTAATAATCCATTGAAAGCAGGGACAAATTGATTTATACTTAAAGAGGACTTGAAAACTCAACCAGGTGCCGGGACTGTTTTAGCCCGGCACTAGTTATAGGCAGGGGAGAGCTATTATGATCGGCGCGATAGCCGGAGACATAATTGGTTCAGTTTATGAACATTTTAGCATCAAGACCACTGATTTTGAACTATTTCACCAGGCTTCAAGGTTCACAGACGATACTGTACTTACTGTTGCAATTGCTGACAGCATAATCAACAATCAGGATTATGCTCAGACAATGAAAGAATACACCCGCCGGTTCCCCAATGCCGGTTATGGGGTTAATTTTTACAGGTGGGCTTTTTCAGATAATCTTAAACCTTATTACAGCTTTGGAAATGGTTCAGCCATGCGGGTAAGCCCGGTGGGTTTTGCTTTTGCTGACCTCGAAACAGTTTTGAAAGAAGCCCGTAGCAGCGCTTCAGTAACGCATAACCACCCTGAAGGGATCAAAGGTGCCCAGGCGGTTGCTGCAGCAGTGCACCTGGTTAGGAATGGTCACAGCAAACGAAGGCTTAAAAACTATATTACAGAGCAATTTGGCTATAACCTGGACCGGACTATTGATCAGATTAGACCCAACTACCAGTTTGATGTTAGCTGTCAGGGTTCAGTTCCAGAAGCGATAATTGCCTTTCTTGAATCTGACAATTATGAAGATGCTGTCCGCAAGGCGGTTTCACTGGGCGGTGATAGTGATACGCTGGCCTGTATGACGGGCGCCTTAGCCCAGGCTTATTATGGAGAAGTTCCTTACAAGATTGAGGAAAAAGTACGCAGTATGCTTCCTTTAGATCTACTTTCAGTGATTGATGACTTTAACCATTATGCAAACCTGGTATAATGAATAGTATTGTATTAGAAGTATAAACAATAACCTTAATTTTTATACAATATACACATTACATATCTATGCTTTGCATGATATTGTAAAATCATGCAAGTTTAATTATAAATTAAAGCATTAGTTCTCAAAGCTAATGTGGTATTTATGTTTTTATTA